>NZ_JBPYCS010000001.1:0-247740 GCF_051846935.1 Virgibacillus sp. W0430 | reverse complement strand
TTTTCACACGATCGATGAGCCTTTTTTTCATAAGCTGTATGCGTAAAATGTTTGTGGGGGAACAGATGCACGAATCTAACTAGATAATATGTGATCAATTTTACTTCGAACGATATACACATGAATACCACCGTTGATTTTCACTGCAGGTGGATGCTTTCCGCGGGCACGGCTTAAGCCTCCTCGGAAAGCGTAGTGTATATCTACTGCGGTCGGTAGGAATCAATACTAAAATTGACGAATACAAAGAGAGGTTTTTTAACTTCTTAAAAGAACACCCACAAATACGTGACTCAATCGAATTTAAAATTCCACTTGTAAACAATTTCATCGTTTGTTATACTAGTAATCAATTACATAAATTCCTATTTCAAAATTTATTTTTGAAGTTGAGGATAGAGGCGCAAAAACCATCAGTACACAGGCTGAGGATAATGAGGTCCATTGACACTTGTGGAAAGGGGAATTTGCCGAAGCGACAGGAATACTCATGTTCTTGAAGCTGGGTCTGCTATTGAATAAATGCAGGACTGTCATATAGGAAACTGTATGGAGGGCTACCTTACGCACGGAAACACTAATTTACATTTGTTTCTACTGCAGCAACGGGCCGTTCGTTGCTGCTTTTTTGTGCTTATGATTAATCAGCCCAGATCACCTCGAAAATACTATAAAAAGGGTGTTATGGAATGAATAATTTTGGTCAAGTAATTACAGCAATGGTTACACCATTCGATCGTGATGGAGAAATTGATTTTAACGCTACAAGAAATTTAATAAACAATTTGATAGCAAATGGGTCAGACGCATTAGTAGTCGCTGGTACGACTGGCGAAAGTCCAACGCTGACAACAGAGGAAAAGCTCGAGCTGTTTGAATTTACAGTTGCTACCGTTAACGGAAGAATTCCCGTAATTGCAGGAACTGGATCAAATAATACAAGAGCCTCGGTTTCATTAACGAAGCAAGCAGAAGCGATTGGCGTAGATGGCGTTATGCTTGTCGCGCCATACTACAACAAGCCTTCCCAGGAAGGAATGTACCAGCATTTTAAAACAATAGCTGAGGCTACCTCCTTGCCAGTTATGCTTTATAACATACCAGGAAGAAGCTCCGTAAATATTAGCGTCGATACAATCGTAAAACTTGCTGCAATAGAAAACATATTTGCTGTTAAGGAAGCGAGCGGAGACTTAGACGCAATGTCTGAAATCATTAGTCGCACACCAGAAGACTTCCTATTATATAGTGGCGACGATGGGTTAACCTTACCAGTACTGTCCATTGGCGGTGTTGGTATTGTTTCAGTTGCAGCTCACATTATCGGAAACGAAATGCAAGAAATGATAACTGCATTTAAAAATGGCGATGTGCAACAAGCCGCTTCACTGCATCGTGAACTTTTACCAATTATGAATGCTCTATTCGCTGCACCTAGTCCTACACCTGTAAAAGAAGCATTGAATATGAACGGCATCCATGTTGGTAGTGTACGTTTACCTTTAATTCCGCTTAACCAAGAAGAAAAAGCGGCATTAAAGCGAGTAATTCGCCCAAGTCAAGTTCAGCGAGTCGTCTAAAAACATGCGTTTGTGATAAAAATTAATATATACCGAAAAATACCGAACTGGGTCCGCTCATCACAACATGATGAGCGGACCCAGCTTTTTAGTCCTTCATATCAATATGTTTTATCTCGTAGTTAACACAAAAGCTTTTTTAACAAACACATCCTAGCGACTACAAAAGACTTTATTCTCTGCTATATTTAAAATGAGTATGAAAAGATTAAATAAGAAGATATACTTATAGACGAAAAAAGTGTTACGATCAATTTGAACACTTTTACTTTAAATGCATGTGAAGAAATTGAATAGCGAAACAAACTATAAATGTAATTTAAAATTTTGTATTTTTTATACGTTTGGAGTTGAGTCTTTTGAAAAAAATTCCTTTTACAAAAATGAATGGCTGTGGAAATGACTTCCTTATTATAGATAATCGAAATGGGCTAATGGATCATATACTTCCGTCTGGTTTTATACAAACCGTTTGCCATAGACGATTCCATGTTGGGGCAGATGGATTGATGCTTTTAGAAAGCTCAAACAGGGCAGACTTTAAAATGCGCTACTTTAACGCGGATGGCTCCGAAGGGGAAATGTGCGGTAATGGCGCTCGATGTATTGTAAAATACGCGTATGAAAAAGGCCTAATCTCCGAAACGACGTTATTTGAAACAGGAGATGGTATGTATGAAGGGCAAATTATTAATGAGCAAGTGCAAATAAATTTTCCTTCCATTCAAACAGAAAAGATTCAGCTACAGAAACAATTTTCTAGTACCGAAGCAATTCCGTTCTATCATTATCTAACAGTAGGTGTTCCTCACACGGTATGCATAGCGAATGAACAAATGCAAATTGACAGTGCTGATTTTAAACAATGGGCAAAAAATAGTAGAAAACAAGTGATCGAGGCTACGAATGGAACGAACATGAATTTAATTAAAATTAATAATAAACATGAAATAACGGTACGAACGTTTGAACGCGGGGTAGAGGACGAAACCTTCGCTTGTGGTTCAGGAGCAACTGCTAGCGTAATCATAGCGCATCAATTAAATAAAGTTA
Source organism: Virgibacillus sp. W0430 (assembly GCF_051846935.1). NCBI lineage: Bacteria > Bacillati > Bacillota > Bacilli > Caryophanales > Bacillaceae > Virgibacillus > Virgibacillus sp. W0430. Next base: position 245,107 of record NZ_JBPYCS010000001.1, on the reverse strand, counting down.
CTACACCCGTCACAGTACATACAAAGGGAGGACCATTAACAATTGCATTTGATACGAATAAAAAGTCGATTACGAACATTACTTTAACTGGAGACGCAGTTATTGTAGCCGAAGGATTTTTAATCCACTATGAGTAATCTGTTTGAAAAAACATACAAACAGCATCGGTTATTATAAGCTTTACATTTTCGGGCCTTTATATCCGTGACTGAAACGAAGGTAGAGAAAACTTTTTAAATCAAAGAAAAACCTATCTATTATTGAAGCATGTATTTACCCGCTCTCGAAATATACCTCGCTTTCCGCAGCTGGTTATGGACCAAACAATTTGTAAATGAATTAAAATATGTACGTACAAATATAGAACTCCATCTTTATTCAATTTATGATTAACATTTAAGACATCCGTTGGTATAATAAGAACAACATTTTACAGATGGGCTTATACATAACTGAGAAGGGTGGAAATAAAGTAAAAGCAAAACATTGCATCTAAAATAAAATAAAAAGGAGCTACTAAGCATGCGTAATAAATTAAAAGCCTACCGTTTTCCTATTATTTTACTTTTTTCTATTATTGTCGGCTCTATTATCGGTCTGATCTTCGGAGAAAAAGCAGGTGTAATCAAACCACTAGGTGACTTGTTTATCAATTTATTATTTATGATTGTTGTCCCTCTCGTCTTCTTTACAATCGCATCTGCCGTAGCAAATATGGATAGCATGCGTAGACTCGGTAAAATTATGGGGTCTATGATAACGATTTTTGTCGTTACTGGAATTATTGCATCCGTATTTATGCTAATTGCTACCGTCATGTTCCCTACCGGATCAGGTGCAGATATTCCTCTCGAAACACCGGAGGAAATGGAGGAAGTTACATTTGCTGATCAGCTTGTACAAACATTTACTGTACCAGACTTTATCGATCTATTTTCCCGTTCCAATATGCTCGCGCTCATTATCTTTTCTGTTCTAGTAGGTGTAGCTACAGGCCTTATTGGAAAGCCTGGAAAAACATTTGCTAACTTTTTAGCGAGTGGATCCGAAGTATTTATGAAGATCATTCAGCTCGTTATGTACTATGCTCCAATTGGATTAGGTGCTTATTTTGCTGCATTAATTGGCGAGTTTGGAACCGCTTTAATCGGTGATTATGCAAAAGCAATTATTGTGTATTATCCGGTATCTATTTTATATTTCTTTATTGGATTTACGTTGTATGCATTTATCGCTGGCGGGAAAAAGGGTGTATCTCGTTTTTGGAAAAACATTCTGTCTCCTGCAGCAACTTCTCTTGGTACGGGGAGTAGTATTGCAACGTTACCAGTTAATTTGCAAGCTGCAAAAAAGATTGGTGTTCCAAAGGATATTCGTGAAACGGTTCTTCCACTTGGAGCAACGATTCATATGGATGGCTCCTGTTTATCCGCTATGTTAAAAATCGCTTTCGTATTTGGAGTTTTTAACAAGGATTTCTCTGGCATCGACACATTCTTAACTGCTATTGGCATTTGTTTGCTATCGGGGATCGTTATGAGCGGCATACCAGGTGGTGGCTTCATCGGCGAAATGATGATAGTTACACTATACGGTTTGCCAATTCAAGCCCTTCCAATTATTTCAGCAATTGGAGTTGTTGTCGACCCACCGGCTACAATGGTTAATGCAACTGGTGATACCGTATCAAGTATGCTTGTAACGAGACATCTTGACGGCCCTGATTGGATGGAACAAGCAGATGCAAGCAATGCAAGCTAAATATATATTATATATGTAAAAGCATTGTTAATCATATGATTTTGCGTACTCAACGCTCTTCAACTTTAGATTGAAGAGCGTTTTTATGTATTTTTTTCTTATCCTTATTATTATGTGAAGGATTACGCAAAAAGTTTCTGATCTGTTCCTTTGTCAATCCCGCTAATTTTGCTTTCAATATAAGTGAAGACCATTCTTGATCAAAATACATCTCTTTTTTATTCCCCACTCGGTGTACACCCTCTCTTCCAGTATCAATCCTTATCTATTTGCGAGCACGTTAGAGTGGTAAAATGATACTACTTCAGCCGTTACACGACCATTACACATTGTTTAAACAATTTAAAAAACGATAAAAAAAACGTCGATTAATTTCTAATATTCGCAACTACTACAGTCTTAAATTATTAAAAGCTGCTTTATACAAAGCAGCTTAGTGTTTGTTAAACATATCTTTATTAACATTTGCTTCATATCTTGCAGTTAACGTCGAATCATCTACATAATAGTTTAACGCAATTTGCAAATAATGAAGCACTTTTTTATAATCGCCTTCCTCTTCAAAGAAATCTGCTAAAAATATAGCCATATCCGCCCAATCCTTTTCAAGCTCGGATTGAAAATCAAGAAACCAATCCTCATACAATCCAGGCAAAGGTCTTGCCGTTCTTTCCTCCAGTAGCCAGCCATACATATTTGCCTTTTCAGCACGATTTTGGAGCTGGTGTGCACTTTTTAATCGCTCCATATATTCAACAAGGTCACATTGTACCTGAACTTGCAACCGCACATGCTCCCGATCTGTATGAATAATCGAAGCATTGTTTTGCTCAACATTTAATATCCGTTTAATGTAGTGTAAAGAAACACGTAACCGATTTTTTGCATTTTCCAAATGAATGTCTGGCCAAAGAACATCACATAGCTCATCACGAGTCGCTGATTTTACGATAATAAGATATATTAATAATTGCTTCGCTTTTCTTTTGTTCCAACCTTGAACGATTTTTTCGCCATTCATTTCTACATCGAACCCATTCATTACATTCACTGTTAGAACTGGTTGTTGATCCAATTGATCTTTCTTCACCGATCTATCATTAAAGTATTCGTTATACATTTTCTGCATCAGCAATTTTTTATAACTTGTTATAGAATGATTCGTCCTATTAGGTTTTGGGTTGTTCTTTATGAATTCAATAACCATGTCTGCCATCATTTTTGGTTGATCGAATTGAACGAGAAACGATGCTTTTGGTACAGTATAATGTCTTCCATTAGGAACAAAGTTTAAGCTCATATTCGATAATTCAGACGGATATATGTCATCTTCTGCACCAGATAAAAGCAAAATAGGGTTCCTCACTCTTGTAATGAGCTGTAAACAGCCTTCGCCTATTTTCGGGTGAAACAGTTGAAAAAAAACCGCTGGAGACACTTTTTTATACGAGCGATAAAGGAAATTTAGTTTTTCTGGTGTCGGATTATAATAAGCCGATCGTTCCATATTGTAAGCAAGCTTAATCATTGAATCCTCACCAGCTACCAATGCTTTACGTTTTTGAACCAACTTCTCCCCTAACTCATTCGGATAATACAACGGAACCGTCATAAGCGTAATCGTTTTTAATATTATTTCTTCTATATGGGCAGCAATATGAACTGCAATAAATCCTCCTAACCCTTGTGCAACAATATGAAAACAATCAATGTCTAGTTCGGAGAGTAGATACATTAAATCCTTGCTTAATAATTCAATGGTAAGCTTTTCCTCACCAATATCGCTTTTTCCATGCCCTCTTAAGTCATAGCGGATAATATCATACTGTTTACGAAAATGAGGAATAACAAAGTCCCAAGAATACATATTTAATCCGATTCCATGAATAAAAACAATTGTTTCTTTTGCCGTTCCTTTTTTCGACTCAATCCACTCATAATGAATCGATAGATCTCCATTTTTCAAATCATGCATCCGTTCACCTCCTACTAAAGTTCTATTATAATTACTATTTCGCTATATTTTTCAAGTTCCCTTCTATTTAATACAGAATAGTGACACTATTGTTTGTTACGCATCAAATACAGTTTCAATCTTTAAGTTTTCGGATTAACTTGCGGAAAATCAGGCCACGCCAGCGGAATTCGTCCGCTTGGAACAGAAGTCAATAGATTGCGGGTTAAAAAATAGTATTTGAGGACTTTTCAATGGCCTCAGCGGTAGCTCGAGGAGGCTTACCAATCGCCGTGGAAAGCGAGTATATTCCATGAGTGGAATTGTTAGAAAGGTTACACCTTTATTGTTTTATAGTCTCTTCATTTTTAAAGACACTTTAAGCACGTTATACTCATTTAAACCTCCATATTTATCGCAGGAACGTCTACTAAAAAATTCTCTTGACAATGGAAAAGATCGCGGTAAAATTGAAAATGTTGACTATTAGCAAGTGATGCGCATTTAATTGTCAGAAATTTTATACAACAGAGGAGGAGACAGAATGAAAAAAAGAAAAGAACCGATTAAAAATTGGAAAGTATGGGTCGTTTTAATTCCACTCTTTATCATGAGTGTTCCTTGGTATTTACCAGCTGGCTCATATGAACCGATTATATTAGGTGTACCTTACTGGGCACTAATCATTTTAGGAGTATCTGTAGCTATTTCTATCGCTATAACATTTATTTTGAAATATAGTTGGCAAATGACAGATGAAGAAGACATCAAGGAGGAAAGTGAATGAATAATCTAGCGTTTTCAGGAACATCCGGCATTATCATTATGCTTTTTTACGGTTTTTTAATGCTAGCTATTGGACTTTTTACATATCTTAAAAACAAAGGGATTCACCAATCAAATAAAGAATTTTATCTTGGTGGAGGGAGCATTGGCGTATTTGTCTTGTTCTTCACCTTTTTTGCTACACAATATAGCGGAAATACAGTCGTTGGTTATGCACCGACTGCATATCGATTAGGATTCTTTTGGCTGCAATCAATAACTTTTTTTATTTTAATTGTAATTGGATATATGCTATTTGCTCCTAGATTATACGTTTTAAGTAAAAAATATAACTTTATAACTCCATCTGATTTTATCCATAAACGATTCCAATCTAAAGGAGTTACAATTTTAGCGTCACTTCTTATGCTATACGGTTTAGGAAACTATTTATTAGAGCAGATTGTTGCAATCGGTCACGGGGTAAGTGGCTTAACTGGTGGAACTGTACCGTATCAAGCTGCCGTAGTGTTCTTTGTTACAATTATGGTCATTTACGGATGGCTAGGTGGAATGCGCTCTGTTGCTTATACAGACACGATGCAGGGAATAGCTTTATTATTTGGTGTGTTAATACTCTTAATAGGCTCAATTATTTACTTCGGTGGCGTTTCAAGTGCAACTGACTATGCTGCCGTCATGTCACCAGAAAAACTAGGTGTTCCAGACATTAATGGGGTTGTTGGTTGGTTCAGTATGCTCATCCTAGTAACAATTGGAGCTGCGATATATCCCCACGCTATTCAGCGAATTTTTGCTGCAAAGAGTGAGCTTTCTTTAAAACGTTCATTAACAGGTATGGCGTGGATGCCATTTATTACTTCTGGTTTCGTTTTTCTCATTGGGATTATTGGGATCCAAGCATTCCCAGGATTAAGTGAAGGAGATTCGGAACAACTTGTCGGCATGATGGCCAATCATATTGCAAGCCAGCATAGCTTCTTTTATTGGGCAATGGTGCTTTTATTCGGAGGAATCATTGCAGCAATTGTGTCTACAGCTGATTCTGTATTACTAACACTCTCTTCTGTTATATCTAAAGATATTTACGGCAGATTTATTAACAAAGAAGCGAGTGATAAAAAACAAATTTTAGTCGGGAAAATAACAGGTGTCTTTATTGTTATCTTTTTATTAATTATCGCTTGGTATCCACCTGCAACCTTATATCGTATCTTTATTTTAAAGTTCGAGCTACTTATCCAAATTGCTCCAGCATTTATAATCGGTCTTTACTGGAAAAGCTTGCACAAGCACGCGGTCTTTATTGGAATGCTTGTCGGAACAGTTGTTGCATCCTACATGGCTTTTGCTGGGTTAAAACCGTTTGGTATAGCAAGTGGTCTATGGGGATTACTCATTAACACAATCATTTGTGTAGCTGCTAGTCTCTTTATTAAAACGTCACAACAAGAAAAAGCTCGCATTGAAAAAGCATTATCATAGATCGAAAATAGAAAAAAGGTTGTCTATCGTTGCTCGTTTGCTGCAACGATAGACAACCTTTCTTTTTTCCTATAAAAACTTCCTCTAATTGTCGGGTGTTTAATATACACCTTAAATGCCCAGCTTAAGAAACCACCTATAAGCAATTTTTATTATTTTCACTTTATTCAATTAAAGCAAGAAAAACCCTTATAAAGTAAAATTTGACAATAATAGGATTCCGTAATAATCTACTAGTATTACCACATTTTTAATAATTATTAAGGGGGATCTTCGATATGAAGAAGAAAAATCTATTATTATTAATTTCTATGTTATTTGCACTATCCTTACTTCTAGTAGCATGTGGTGGAGATTCAGGAGATACATCGTCAGATAATGATTCAGGATCTGATACTGCTGAAGATGCCGATGGTACAGATGATGCAGAAGAAACGGATGCTGGCAATGGAGATCAACCAGAATATTTAAGCTTGTTAACAGGTGGTACTAGCGGAACATATTACCCGCTTGGTGGAGCAATAGCCAAAATTGTTACAGATGAAACAGGAATTCAGACGGACGCATTATCATCTAACGCATCGGCTGATAATGTAATCGCTTTAAAAGATGGAGAGGCTGAACTTGCATTCGTTCAGACAGACGTTGTTGCAGATGCGATTGAAGGACGAAACGCCTTTGAAGGAGATCCAGTAGACAACGTACTCGGTCTTGGCTCACTTTACCCAGAGACGGTTCAAATCGTTACTACTGCTGATTCTGACATTTCTTCAGTAGAAGATTTAAAAGGAAAAAAAGTTTCTGTAGGTGCACCCGGCTCTGGAACTTACATTAATGCGGAACAAATTTTGGAAATCCACGGCATGTCGATAGATGATATTGACGCACAAAACTTGGATTTTGGAGAATCAGCTGGCGGGATAAAAGACGGTAACATTGACGCAGCATTTATTACAGCTGGAACGCCAACAGGTGCTGTAGAAGAACTTCAAGCAACTGCTGAAGTTTCTGTCGTACCAATTGCCCAAGATAAAGTAGATGAGCTCGTTGAAAAGTATCCATATTACGCAGCAGATACAATTACTGCTGGAACGTATGGATTAGAAGAAGATGTGCATACCGTCGCAGTATTAGCTATGGTTGCTGTTACAGACAGTCTTTCTGAAGATGTCGTCTATGACATTACGAAAGCAATTTATAAGAACACAAATGCGATTGCACATGCGAAGGGCGAACTGATCACCCTAGAATCTGCCTTGGACGGAATCGGAATTGATTTACACCCTGGAGCTAAAAAGTTCTTTGATGAAGAAGGTATATCCGCTAATTAAATGTGGTAATAAATTATAAAACTTTTTTTAAAAGGCCGGTGCCAACCAATTGCTGCCGGCCTTTTCCTTCTAATAAATGAAGAATAACTAAAGACCGAATAACTTACGACAAAAGTGCAGGTAATTCTTTTATGCGTACTTATAAAATATTTAATAAAAAAACAATTTTCGTTTTTAGTAGTATCCTTCTCGTACTCGGAATTGTAATTGTATTCATTATACCAACAAAGACAACCTTAATTTTTTACAAGCAACACTCATCCGAAATCGCCGCTCACCTGCCGATAAAGCCTGGTGATACATTTGATATTATTTTTACCCATTCGATTCATTTAACCGATGTGGAAGAAAGATATATGATACAAAACGACTATTCCATTAAACAATATGAAATTATTTATGAGCATTTTGGAATTGGCATGCCAAGTAATGCAAATGCAGGAGAAACATTTGTATATGAGGACGGAAAGTATCATATACAAAATATAAACACTGTATTTCCAGCTATGAAAATTAGAAATGGGAAAACAGTGTCAAAGCACCGACTTGTTTGGGATCATGCGAAAAAAGAAAAAAAAGTGTTTTTTAACGATTATTTCGAGCCGGGCGCATGGTTTACAGTTAAAGTAGAAAAAATATCGCTTTGGAAGTTTTGGAAAGGAGTGACTATTCGTGAGTGAGTCACAACACGACCGCAAAGAACAAGAATTAACCGAGGAACAGCAGGAAGAATTGTTGCAAAAGTATGACGCGGAGTCGAATACTAGAAATCTGACTGGAGTTGCTGCACAAGTTGTATTTTTCACACTTGTGGCATTTTCCTTATTTCAGTTATATACGGGAGCATTCGGACAATATACTGCTTACATTCAGCGAACCGTTCACTTAGGCTTTGCGCTTGTACTAATTTTTTTACTGTTTCCTGCAACGAAAAAAAGGAGCAAATCAAAAGTAGCCTGGTATGACATGATACTAATTGCTCTTTCCATCATTGTATGTGGATACTGGCCCGTCTTTTATGAAACAGTTGTCCAGCAAATTGGTGGGATTGACAATACACAAATGCTCATCGGTGGGATTGCCATCCTCCTTGTACTTGAAGCTTCAAGAAGAGCTGTCGGCCTCCCGATAACTATTATTGCAAGTCTATTTCTCATATACGCTCTGTTTGGTCCGCATATGCCAGGCTTGTTTGCCCACCGTGGGCTAAGCTTAGCTCAACTAATTGACTCGATGTTTTTTACAACGGAAGGAATACTCGGTACTCCTTTGCAAGTTTCCTCAACATATATTTTTCTGTTTTTACTATTTGGAGCGTTTCTTGTAAAAACTGGAGTTGGAGATTACTTTAACGATCTAGCGATTTCGATTGCGGGAAAACGTACTGGTGGACCTGCAAAGGTTGCTATTTTCTCCAGTGCATTGCAAGGTACAATTTCCGGAAGTTCAGTAGCTAATACGGTTACGACTGGGTCGTATACAATCCCAATGATGCGCCGACTTGGCTATCGTCGAAATTTTGCAGGAGCAGTAGAGGCGGCATCTTCTACTGGTGGACAAATCATGCCACCTATTATGGGAGCTGCAGCATTTTTAATGATTGAATTTGCTGGAGTGCCTTATTGGGATATTGCAAAAGCAGCACTTATTCCAGCTATCCTGTACTTTTCTGGTATATGGATTATGACTCATTTAGAAGCAAAACGAATGGGGTTACTCGGTCTCCCGGACGATCAAATACCGAACAAAAAAGAAATTCTAAAAAAGATCCATTTGTTGCTTCCTATTCTCGTTATTGTTTGGCTTTTATTTAAAGGTTTTAGTATTGAACGAACCGCTTTGCTTGGAATTCTTGCAACAGTTGTCGTCAGTTTAGTATTGAAAGAAACACGCATGACACCAAGAAAATTTGTTGATGCTTTAACCGCTGGAGCTCGTACAGCACTTGGAGTAGCGGCTGCTACTGCTTGTGCTGGAATAATTGTCGGAGTTGTTACAAAAACAGGACTCGGTCTCAAGATGGGGAACAGTCTTGTAAATATAGCGGGTTCGATTACATCGTCGGTACAAACACAGTTAATTCTTACGCTAATTTTTACGATGATTACATCGATTATATTAGGAATGGGTTCACCGACTACTGCTAATTACATCATTACATCAACAATTGCTTTGCCCGCGATTATCGCACTAAACGACACGCTACCAGTCGCAATTCCAATATTAGCGGGACATATGTTTGTTTTTTATTTCGGGATTGTAGCCGATATTACCCCGCCGGTAGCTTTGGCTGCGTTTGCCGCAACGGGAATATCAAAAGGAGACCCAATCCGTACAGGTGCCAATGCATCAAGGCTTGCGATTGCAGCGTTTATTATTCCATATATGTTTGTATTGCAGCCAGAATTATTAATGATCGATACTACGCCAATGGAAATTACGCTAATTTTAATAACTGCAATAGCAGGAATGATCTCCATCGGAGCCGGTATGATAGGTTTTTGGTATCGGAAGCTTCATTGGCTTGAACGAATTATATCATTAGCCGCTGGCTTACTATTAATTTATCCTGGTGGCTACTCCGATATAATTGGCTTTGTTGTCTTTGCTATTATGCTCGTTATTCAACTTATGAGTAACAGGGCACACAAAAAAAGGATGTTAACAAAGACTAGCGGTTAAATTACAGGAAGTATCCTTATACCTCATTGAGAGGGTACTTCCTTTTTGATTTCTTATTACTTAGTTCTTTTGTAGCAGTACGAAGGATATGGATGCGTAAAGTGTTTGTAACGTGGATATTTTATGGAAAAGGATGGTTTACAATATAGTAATTATCCGTCTACATATTTGATTCAATCTTAAAGATATCCTTTGTCTTTAATTTTTATAATAATCATGCGATATTGCTTAAAAAATACAAGTTAAAAACTTTTTTTATACATCGCAACTCGTAGAGGGGGCAGTCAGTTGATAATGAGACAGTTATCTTGGAAAAACATAAAAATATCTCAAAAATACTTATTTTTATTTATTTTTGCAGCATTTTTATTTTTTATCGCTGGCATGATCGTATACGTCCAATTAGATATCGCAGATAAAGATATTGACGCGATTGAAGAGGAAAGCTTGCGATCAGGAGATGTAAACACTCTTGCTAAAATTGTCCAAGCAAAAGATATGCAGATTGCTGATTTTATTATTAGCGGGGAACGAAGGTACATAACAGAGTATAATCGGTTAAGCGAACTATTTGCTGACTTAGTAAAGAAAATGGAACCTTCAATGCGAACAACTGAGCAAAAAGACATGTTTTCAGAAATAAACGAAAACAACGAAAAAATTGACGTAATGTTTCACGATGAAATTATTGATGCTGTTTTTTCCGATCGTGTTTATAAAGCAACCGCGATTCGTAGTGTATCCAGTTCCTTACGACAATCTACTATTGAATTATCAGACCAACTAATTGAAAGTATAGAGCTAGAGCAGACAAATGCCGTTAATAATGCTAAAACCAGCTTATCCAATAGCACTCTAGTACTAATTATTGCAAACCTTGTAGCGATCGGACTTGGTGCTCTATTTATATTTTTCATCAGCAGAAATATTGCTAGCAATTTAACGAAGGTCGTATCGATTACGAGAGAAGTGGCCGAAGGAAATGTTGCTGTAGAATCTATGGAATATAACGGCAAAGATGAAATAGGTCAATTAGCCGAAGCAATGAATACGATGAAAGCGAATATACGACATATTTTATTAAAAGTAAGAGATGCATCCCAAGCCGTTTCAGCACATAGTGAAGATTTAACGCAGTCTGCACATGAGGTAAATGAAGGTGGAATACAGGCCTCTACAACAATGGAAGAATTATCGGCAGGTGCGGAAACACAAGCAAATCGTGCAGCTGATCTGTCAGAGAATATGAATAAGTTTGTAGAAAAAGTTTACGAATCGGAAAAGAGCGGTGAAAATATAGTTGCATCGTCTGACCATGTTCTAAAACTTACATCGGACGGAAGTACATTAATGACACAATCCGTTAATCAAATGAGTCAAATAGATAAAATTGTTGCAGAAGCTGTCAAAAAGGTTCAAGGGCTTGATGAGCAATCAGAAAAAATATCAAAGCTCGTTCTTGTTATAAAGGATATTGCCGATCAAACAAATTTACTATCGTTAAATGCGGCAATTGAAGCTGCACGTGCCGGAGAACATGGAAAAGGATTTAGTATAGTAGCAAACGAAGTAAAGAAATTAGCAGAGCAGGTAGCCAATTCAGTGACAGAAATTACAACAATCGTTACAACTATACAAACAGAGACAGATGATGTCGTGGAATCATTGAACACTGGCTATAAAGCCGTGCAAACAGGAACAAGCCAAATTGAAACAACTGGTAAAAGCTTTCAACTAATACATAAGTCGATAACCGATATGGTAAAGAAAAATGTTGCAATATCTAAGAATCTCAAAGAGGTTGCAGAAAACAGCAATATTATGAACAGTTTAATTGAGGACGTTGCCTCTGTTTCAGAAGAAGCTGCTGCTGGAGTAGAAGAAGCCGCTGCATCCATCCAGCAAACCTCCAGCTCAATGGACGAAGTCTCTAGCGGTGCTCGTAATTTGTCTAAGCTTGCAGAACATTTAAATGACGAAATAAAAGTCTTTACACTTTAAATACTGTCCTATTGTAATAGTGGCTGTTATCTTTGGCAAAAGTGGTGGTATCTTTTATACCATCACTTTTTTGGTGAAGATGAACGTATTACTATTAAATTTTAAAAATGTGCATTTGATTTAAAATAGGCTGCCAGAAATATATCCACTTATCCAAGGTTGTGTTTGGAAACCTATTCCCTCATCTCGATTCTCTCCAATCCTCTAACTGTAAGTGTAATTTCATAAGATTCAATTGAACAGCTATTACTTATAAAATAATCATACGAAAGGCTTAATACTTTTTATACGTGACCGATATAATACAAGAGCATGTTTCTACTAATTTATAAAAGCTGGTCAAGTACACAATACGATTTTCTATTCAGCCCTATTTTTCGAGGGCCGATCTTTTCGTCGTTTCAGCAAAGAGCGCTTCGTAGTAAATAAACTACGTTACAAAATGGTAATAGGTGGGGATACATATGAAGAAAAAGAAAAAAAAGTTAAAGCATACAAAAGCTGTAGGAGGTAAGCAAGGAAAACGCAACAATCGTTTGAAATCCTTGCGCTTTATTAGTTGGAGAAACATTCCAATTGGTCGCAAATACATCATTGCTTTTTTACTTTCGGCCATTTTATTTATTGCAGCAGGTACAATTGTGTTTTTGCAGCTTTCTACAGCTGAACAAGACATACACTTTATTGATGAAAAGAGTAAACAAACAATTGATATGGCTCAAGTAGCCTTAATAATTCAAAAAAAGGACTCGAATGTAGCGAACTTTTTAATTACAAGGGACAATAACCATATTCAAAACTTTAAAGACAATGGCGCAGAGCTTGGAGAACTAATACTTAAGCTAGAGCCGACTTTTACAGAAAGCAGAAACAAAACACTTTTTACTAGAATTAAAGAAAATAATGAAGAAATTAATAACATCTTCTTAAATAAGATGGTTCATTCCATTAACGAACAAAACGACTCGGAGCTCGTGCTCAACCAAATTCAAATTAGCGCGCTAAAAACATCAACAGTAACATTAGTAAATGAATTAATTGATGTCGTAAACAATGAACAAGGAGAATCCGTAAAAAGCGCAAATGTGAGTATAAGCAATAGTGTTCTAGTATTAATAATTTCAAATGCTGTTGCTATTGTTTTAGGAATTATTGTAATGCTTCTTATTAGTAGAGGCGTTTCTTCAAACTTGAAAAAGGTCGTAAATGTCACTACTGAAGTGGCTGACGGTAATTTATCCGTAGCATCGATGAATTATGAAGGAAAAGATGAAATTGGCCAGCTAGCCCAATCGATAAACGTTATGAAAGATAACATCCGCAACATTTTATTAAAAGTAACCGATGCTTCCGAATCCGTATCATCGAGAAGCGAAGAATTGACTCAATCCGCTAATGAAGTAAAAGAGGGCAGCGAACAAATTGCAACTACAATGGAGGAGCTTTCTTCAGGAGCAGAAACACAGGCGAACAGTGCTTCTGATCTATCTGAGAAAATGAATGATTTTGTACAGGCTGTACAAACGTCAGAAAGAAATGGCCAAGAAGTCGCTTCCACCTCAGATAATGTATTGCAATTAACAGCCGATGGTACGCATCTAATGAAGCAATCTGTCCAACAAATGAATAAAATTGACGAAATTGTATCGGATGCAGTAAATAAAGTACAAGGTTTAGACAAACAATCCGCACAAATTTCAAATCTCGTATCTGTTATTAAAGATATTGCTGATCAAACAAACTTATTATCGTTAAACGCAGCGATAGAAGCAGCTCGTGCAGGTGAGCACGGCCAAGGCTTTGCCGTCGTTGCTCACGAGGTTAGAAAGCTGGCAGAACAAGTTGCTTCCTCGGTATCAGAAATTACCGAAATCGTTACACGGATCCAAACAGAAACGAATCACGTTGTCAATTCACTAAATGAAGGCTATACGGAAGTAAAAGAAGGTACAAACCAAATTGAAAAAACGGGACATAGCTTTGAAACGATAAATAATTCTATTTCTGAAATGGCGAGCAAAATCAGAGGAATTTCTACTAATTTAAAGGACATTTCTAATAATAGTAATGAAATGAACAGCTTAATAGAGGAAATTGCTTCTGTTTCAGAAGAAGCAGCTGCTGGTGTAGAGCAATCTGCCGCTTCGTCTCAGCAAACATCCAGTTCGATGGATGAGGTTTCCAATAGTGCGGATGAGTTAGCAAAGCTAGCGGAGCAGTTAAATGAAGAAATTCGGGTATTCCGCTTATAAATAAATATACTAATTCATCGAATACTAGTCGCGTAACAACATGGACGAACGGACGGAACAAAATGGATATAAAATAATTAAATGGTTTCGGTTATCCGATCTTGATAACCGAAACCATTTTTCGTTGATCTGTAAAGCCTGTTCGCGCGACAAAGCTCTCATTACTCAACACTTCTACGTTCAAGCCACATTTTCATTAGATGAGTCAATTCATAATTTTTAAAAAATCGCAAAAGAACGGAATTTTAAAATCCACTTAAAAATTTAAAGCGAGATTGGTGTCTGCAGTGTTCCATCCGGATCCACTCCGCTTTCCACAGGCAACGCCTCAACTAACTTTAAAAGTTTTTACCAAGACTTTTAAAATGGATTTTCGGCTGTTGCTTTTCCAGCAGGAGTCTGCGTGGATCCGGATTCCACACAGACGTGTTGGTGTTTCGACGGCTAAATGGCCTTTATATCCATACCAGAATTCATTTTTGCCATCGCTGTTTTTCTTATACACCATTTGGGGCCTGTGGAACTTTAGTGCGTAGTTCATCTAAAGGAACTTCTATACGTTAGAGCCTTTATAAAGAAAACAATCCATTGTATGATCATTAACCATTCCAATTGCTTGCATAAATGAATAGCATATGATCGGTCCGACAAAGGAAAAGCCTCTTTTTTTCAAATCCTTACTTACCCTTTCTGATAAGTCTGTAGAAGCTGGAACCTCACTCGCACTTTTCCAATGATTAACAACCGGCTTCCCCTCTACAAACGTCCATATATAATTTGAAAAACTACCAAACTCCTCTTGTGTACGTAAAAACACCTGTGCATTACTAACAACGGATTCGATCTTTTTCCTATTACGAATAATTCCAGCATTATTCATTAGCTTTTCGATTTTTTCGGACGTGTATGTCCGAATGATCCTCGGATCAAACCGATCAAATGCTTCTCGGTACGCTTCTCTGCGTTTTAAAATTGTAATCCAGCTTAACCCTGCCTGTGCTCCTTCCAACGAGAGCATTTCAAATAAATAGCGATCATCATACGACGCTGGACGAACTGTGCCCCACTCTTCATCATGATATGTAATGTAAAGCGGGTCGTTTGTGACCCACATACATCTTTGGACAGACATAATTTATTCTTCTTTCGTTTCTACACTGTTTTCTTCATAGGAAATCCAATCGCTAAAACTTCCTGGATACAATTTTACATTTTTAAAGCCAGCCATTTTCAATCCAATAATATTTGGACAAGCAGAAATACCGGAGCCACATGAAACGATGATTTCTTCATCCTTTGGCAGTTGAGCAAAGTGCTTTTCGAGCTGGTCGCTGCTTTTCCACGTTCCGTCTGAATGTAAAACCTCTTTCCAAAAAAAGTTTTTTGCTCCAGGAATATGTCCAGCTTTTGAATACATCGGTTCTGTTTTACCAAGGTACCGATCTTTGGATCGGGAGTCCAGTAACAAGGCCGCTTTATTCTTCATCTTTTCTCGTACGGTTTCCATATGTACAACGGCATCTTTGCGAATCTGTATTTGAAAGGTTTTTGCCTGGCGTTCAGGGATTACATCTGTACCTTCATTTCCTGCTGCTAGCCAACCTTTCCAGCCTTCTTCTAAGATTGAAACATCGTCATGCCCCATGTAATGAAGAAGCCACCACGCACGAGCAGCAAACATATCGCCACCATTATCATATATAACAACTGGCGTTTGTTCATCGATACCAATTGCTCCGAGTTTTTGTGCCAACGTTTCTAAATCTGGCAACGGGTGATTCCCTCCATGCGCTTCTACCTTTCCTGATAAATCATGATCAATATGAAGATAAAATGCACCTGGAATATGACTCTCTTTATAAGCGAACGCCCCTTCATCAGGATTCGCCATATTAAACCGTACATCCAAGACAACGATATCGCTTTCCTTTTCTTTCATGCGTTTCTTTAACCAATTTGCTGTTACAACATAAGACATACAAATCCACCTCTTTACATATAATTGATTACTTTTATTTTATATCAGATTTAAATAATAAACCAATCTCCATGTCCCTTAGCACAATCTGCCTTAGTCCTATTATTTAAATGCGTTTAAAAGTAAGTATCTGTAAAGCTTTGTGAGTGAACTAAGCTATTTATTTTAAGTCCCTTTATTTTGAAATAATACAACTTACTTATCTTGCCCATATGCTACATTCGCTTTTTGTGGACAACCTTCAAGTTTCATAAGTGGTATTGCTTTTTATCGTTAAACTATGAGAAAATACATAGGAATTATACGATCTGACATAGTACACACACTCTAATGCAAATAGTTTTACACTTGCCAAGACCCCCTTTTTAATAAAGGGAAACAGACGGAGGATTTTAACATGCTTAATAAACAAAATATAATTTTTTTCATATTTTCACTGCTCCTCATATTACCTGCTTGCACTACTATAAATAACGATTCTACAGATTCAACAGAAAAAAACGCCACAAATGAAACAGAGCATACGAGTTCAGATACAAGCTCCTCAATTCAAACCGAAGCGACTGCTTCATTTCCCGATATTTATTTGCAAAAGGGGGATGCAGGTGAGTCTGTAGAGGCATTGCAAAAGGCACTAAAAAAAGTAGGATATAACGTTGAAGTGACTGCACGATTTGACAAACAGACAACTTGGGCAATAACGGACTTTCAGCTCCAACAGGAATCACTATTCGTAACTGGAATTTACGATGATAAGACAAAGAACGGGTTAAAAGAGGTTTTAGAAAATAACGATATTGTAGAAGCTGGTTTAGGACTTGCCCCACCAGAGCATCCAAATGAATTAACAGCCGTTATAGAAAACCCATATGAAATATTAGCTGTAATTAATAAAAAGTACGCGCTCCCACACGATTATATTCCGTCCGACTTAGTTATCCCTAATGTTCGTTTCCCTTTTACAGAGGACGTACCTAAAAAACAATTAAGGCGAGTAGCTGCCGATGCTTTGGAACAACTTTTTGCAGCTGCAGATAAGGCCGGTTTGAATTTGTTTGCACAATCGGGTTATCGTTCTTATGAAAGACAAGAAACAATATTTACATCGAATGTACAAAAGCATGGCGAGAAGTCGGCCAATACTTTTAGTGCAAAGCCTGGACAGAGTGAGCATCAAAGCGGGTTATCGATGGATGTTACGTCTCCTGAAGTTAAGTTTCAGCTGACTATAGCTTTTGGAGACACAAAGGAAGGCCAATGGCTCGTAAAACATGCAAGTGAATTTGGCTATATTATTCGTTACCCAGAAGGAAAAGAAACAATTACACAATATCAATATGAACCATGGCACTTGCGCTATGTCGGTAAAAAGGCTGCGACAGAAATAATGGAAAAAAGTATAACATTAGAAGAATATTTAGACATAAATTAATAAATTTTAACTCTATACAAAAGCCCTACTATTTTTTACAGAAGCTGCGTGAAAATAGTGGGGCTTTTCGTACGAACTATATTTAATTTTTTCTAAAGAATTATTTCGCGTTGTTTGTTGCTAAAAAGGCTTAACAACCATTAGTACAATAATAGCGAATAGAAAAACATTCGTTATTCGTTCGTAAAAAAATAAATTACGTGACAATTTATCGTACGTCGCCGGGATTTCTTCTGAATCTTGCTCTATTAATATCTTCTTTATCGGTTTCGAACGTGGAGCTAATAGGCAAGGACCTGCAGCCAAAACAGCTAAAAACAAAAGAATACTAATAATATACCATGCCTGTGTAAAAAGGTATACGTGGAGGAAGCCCATCCATATTCCCGTTATAAACACTAGAATTCCGCCTGTCATGACAAGTAAATGAACGCGACTTCGAATAATATACGCATGCTTTAATTCAGACATCGTTTGTGGTTTTTTTACTATTAATGTAAGAATAAAGCCTGGTCCTACGCCTACAATCGCAGCAATTACATGGACAAGCACTAGAAAATCGTAAAATGACATTTACCTTCCCCCAAGCTGTCGCTATGTTACATACATATCCTTAGCGTATCACATCATTTTCCATTGAAGTCCTTATTTATTAACAATATCTTGACAATGATCTGGTATATTCCTCACTTACAAATTAGAGTTTCAAAAAAGAGGTAAAAATTTCCAATTGCTATTCAAGTATACACTAAAAATAATAAAACAATTGCTTTAGCTAGTGAAGGTATTTGTCAAAATGAACACAACAATTTAACTTATAACTACGCTAATTAAGCCTGCTTTTTCTCTACGTATAATGCCATCGGGTCTTCTTGCCCTTTTTCTAAAGGCATATGTTCCATTTTTAAAGAACGTTCCTCTCTCGGTTTTGCCAAGTCCGCATAAATTATTTTTGAGGCACCTAGTCCAGCTGCAGCAGTATCTTCAATTGAAGCACAGTAGTACGCATGCTTCATTCCAGACATATACATCGTTGTGAGACACATTGGACATGGCTCCCCGCTCGCATACATCGTAAATTCTGATAAATCATGGGTTTGTAGCTTTTCTTGTGCTTTTCGAATAGCTACCATTTCGGCATGACCGCTTACATCAAACTTTTTATGTAGTTCATTTACACCTTCTGCAACTATTTCTCCGTCTTTTACTAAAACAGCTCCAAAAGGCTCCCCGCCCTCTCGAACATTATTTGCTGAAATTTCAACTGCACGACGCATAAATTTATCCATAAACAGTGCCCCCTAAATGAAATAGTATCTTACTGCTAATAATAGTACAGATGTGCTATTTTTTCCATTTTAGTCATACCGTACAAATAAATCGATCTGTTCGTACAAGAGTGGATATCTTCAATTAGATTTATTCATACGTAATTTTCATATCGCCCCGGTTAATCCATCCTTTTTTTCTAAACCACTCGGAAAAAGCTAAACTAATTACAGCTGGTGCAACGATGTGCAATAGGAGTACCGCCCAAAACACATGCATTGTAAATCCCATCGATTCAAACGTCATAATCTGTCCGACAAAGCCACTCGTCCCCATACCTGCACCTGCCGTATTATTTGTCATCCCAAGCCAAGCTGTTCCAATCGGTGCAAGGCAAACACCAGCAATCGTTGGTGGAACGATTATAATTGGTTTTTTTATAATATTAGCAACTTGAAGCATAGACGTTCCAATTCCTTGTGCTAAGAATCCACCAATTCCATTATCGCGATAGCTTGAAACAGCAAATCCAATCATCTGTGCTGAACAGCCTATTGCAGCAGCGCCAGCAGCTAAACCGTCCAAAGAAAGCATTATTGCAATCGCTACGCTTGATATTGGTGCTGTCAACGCCCACCCCATAAACAATGCAACTAACATCCCCATAATAATCGGCTGCTGCTCCGTCGACCAATTAATCATCTCCCCAAACCAAATCATAAAAGTATGAATGGGTGGACCGACAAACGTTCCGGCTAAAAACCCTCCCAATATTGTTATAAATGGTGTAACAATAATATCTAAACGCGTAACTTGATATACAAGCTTCCCAAACTCTACAGCTACTACTGCAGAAACATAGCTTCCTGCAGGGCCGCCTAACTCCGCTCCAAAAGCTCCAGCGAATAAAGCGGAAAACAATACAAGAGGCGGTGCTTTTAGCCCGTAAGCAATTGCTACACCAATTGCTCCACCCATAATTTTTTTATCCATTGCAAACGAACCTATTTCTATTAAAAACTCAATATTTAACTGCTCGCCTGCTGTCTTAATAATAAGTCCTATAATTAATGAAGAAAACAACCCTAAAGCCATATAACTTAACGCAGTGACAATATATGCGTTCCATGAAACGTTAATCCCTTTTTTCCGTAAAAACTTCTTCATCCCTATTCCCCCTCGTATATAAAAGTGTGGCCGTTATTTTTCATCAAGTACTTCTGCTACTTTTTCATTTGCACACGTATCTATTTCTTAAAAACTTAAATTACTAAGCATCCCTTGTATTACAGTTGGACACTTTTCGCAGTATGGATTCAGTGGCCTCGCTCGAAAATAGCACTCATGTCTATGTTCACCTCACATGGATTACTGTGTAAAAGTCACCTTATTTGTTTTAAGCAATTGGTTGCTTATTGTGAATGTTTTCACATGTATGAAAATAAAAGATGTGTCCCTATTATTACGCAGTTCTATTTAGAAATGCAAGTATATGACGGGTGTATTTTAAGAATAAAGTACAGTTAAGAGTATGAGTAAAATGTTTGTGGGGGAACAGATGCACGAATCTAACTAGATAATATGTGATCAATTTTACTTCGAACGATATACACATGAATAACACCGTTGATTTTCACTGCTGGTGGATGCTTTCCGCGGGCACGGAAAGCGTAGTGTATATCTACTGCGGTCGGTAGGAATCAATACTAAAATTAACGAATACAAAGAGAGGTTTTTTAGCTTCTTAAAATAACACCCACAAATACGTGACGCAATCCAGTTAAGAAGCTTGTTTGATTAAACGGTATAAATCGGCTATAATTTGTTTGATGAGAACCGTTATTAATTAACTAGAATAAATGATTCTGAGGGGGATTAAGGTGAAACAAGAATATTCAACTTTAAAACAAATAATTCGCGACCGCCGGGCAGTAAAAAAGGGGTATTTAAATAAAGAAGTAACAGAAGAAGTTGTAAAAGAATTGCTGGAAGATGCAATATGGGCTCCTACACATGGAAACAGGCAGCCGTGGCGATTCATTTTTGTTGGGCAAGACCAATTGCCAGCTTTCGCCAAAAAAGTCGCTCAAACGTATTCAGCAGACCTCCAACAAAATCGAGAAAATTACTTAAATGAACCGAATGCAATTCTTGTCGTAACAATGGAAGCGCCAGAAATGGAAAAGCAATGGGATGAAAACTTTGGCGCAACCGCTTGTATGCTACAAAACTTTTGGTTGCTTGCATGGGAGAAAAAACTTGGAGTCGTTTGGAAGACGAATCCACATATTTATGACCCTAAAGTAAAAGAAATCTTACATATTCCAGACAACGAAAAAATTATCGGCTTTATTCATTTAGGATACTTTGAGGAACAGCCAGCTAAAAAAGACCGAATCTCCGTTGTGGAAAAGTTTACAACTTTTAAAGCATAAGCATCCGTTTCTAGGCAATTATGCTACCAGAAGGTAGACTTCTACCGTAAACAGCATATAAAAAGTACGAACGAATACGATCGTACTTTTCATTTCAAGAAAATATATCACTGTAAAAAATAAATTACGTCGATTCAAAAAAATTTCCGATCCCCTACAGGGGTACTCGGAAATTTTTTTGCTTTCTCACTTTTTTTGTCTACAATTATTCATCCATTGGATGCAGATCCGTTATTTTCCCTGCTTTTACTACTTGTCCAGGCACGTCTTTGCCTATTAACTTCGGCAACTGTTTAGAGAGAGCAATGAGCTTGTCTACATCTACTGCCGTTTCATAACCGATTGCATCTAGCATATGGACTAGGTCCTCCGTACAAATGTTACCCGTTGCTCCAGGCGCAAATGGACACCCTCCCAATCCACCTAGTGCAGCATCGAAGCGCGTAATTCCTGCATTAATTGCAGCTATTACATTCGCTAGCCCCATCCCCCGTGTATTATGAAAATGTACTGTTATCGGTAAGGTTGGGTACATTTCTACTGCTTTTTTCATTCGGTTTTCCACTTGTCTTGGATGTGCCATTCCTGTCGTATCAGCAAACGTCACACTGTCCAATTCTAATTCCTCGACGTATGTTTGTAGAAAATGAAATAATCTTTGCTCCGGGATTTCACCTTCAAATGGACAGCCAAAACTCGTTGCTAACGATCCATTTACTACTATATTCGTCCCTTTTGTCATCTTTAAAATTTCTTTAAATTCATGAAGAGATTGCTCCGTCGTTTTTTGCACATTTTTGATATTATGTGATTCACTAACCGACATAACGAGATTGATTTCATCTGCCCCCGCTTCTATCGCTCGAATTGCGCCTTTTACATTCGGAACAAGTGCAGTATATGTTACGTGTTCGTTTCTTTCTATATTTTCAAAAACAGTTGCTGCATCCTTTAGCTGTGGCACTGCTTTAGGAGATACAAATGAAGTTACTTCAATTTTACGCACACCGGTTTGACTTAATGCATTTATTAACTTTACTTTTTCAGCCGTTGGTATAAAAATTGGCTCGATTTGAAAACCATCCCGTGTAACTACTTCTTGGATATGTAGCTTTCTGTTCATTCGTAAATCTCCTCATATATTTTGTTTCGGCATAATTTTCCGCCGATTATTATTGTTTCTTTTACATTACCTCATATATTCCAATACATAATACGTTTAAATAATTTGATCATCCTTTAATTGCTGTAATGCTTTCTCAGATAAGCCGAGGATTTCTTTATACACTTCTTCATTATGCTCTCCAAGCTTTGGGCCGGCCCATTTTATTTCTCCAGGACTTTTGGAGAACTTTGGAACAATACCAGGCATTTTTAATTTTCCAAGTCGATCGACATCCACCTCTTGAATCATGTCTCGAGCAGCGTAATGTGGGTCATTTACAATATCTTCAATGTTGTATATTGGGCCCGCTGGTACATCGTATGCATCCAAAATTTTTACAGCTTCTTGCAATGTTTTCGTTTGCGTCCATGCTTCAATAATTTGATCTAGAAATTCACTCTGCTTTGCTCGTAAATCATTTGAAGCAAATTCAGCACTTGTCCCTATTTCCTCTTTCCCTATTGCTTTCATAAGCCTCTTAAAAATACTATCGCCATTACCGCCGATAACGATATATTTCCCATCTTTACATACATATGTGTTTGATGGCGCAATTCCTGGAAGCATGCTCCCCGTTCTTTCTCTTATATGATTGTCATAATCATATTCCGGAAGCAAGCTTTCCATTAAACTGAATACCGATTCATACAGCGCTACATCTACGTATTGCCCTTGATTCGTACCGACTACATCCCGATGATATATTGCCATTAATGCACTCATTACACCGTATAAAGAAGATACAGAATCACCTATACTTACGCCGACACGGGTTGGCGGGCGATCTGGATACCCTGTTAAATAACGCAATCCACCGATTGCTTCTCCAATACTGCCGAATCCTGGCTTCTTGCTGTAAGGACCGTCTTGTCCATATCCTGAAATACGTACCATAATAAGTCGCGGGTTAATTTGCTTTAAATCCTCATAACCAATTCCCCATTCTTCCAATTTTCCTGGTCGGAAATTTTCAATAATAACATCGGTCGTTTTCACGAGTTCTTTTACAAGTTCTTGTCCTCTATTACTTTTTAAATCTAACGTAATGCTTTTTTTATTCCGAGCTTGTACGTACCACCAAAGTGACGTATCGTCATGCATATGACGCCATTTTCTTATTGGATCGCCTGCTTTCGGCGTTTCTACTTTAATGACCTCTGCGCCAAAATCGGCAAAAATTCTACCTGCAAATGGACCAGCAATTAATGTTCCTAACTCTAACACACGCAGTCCTGACAATAGCTCCTTCGTCATTTCTTTATTAAACATAAGATCACCCTACTTTTATAATATGAAAATATAATCGGTTTATAGCTTTTAGCGCTTTATTGTTAACTGTTAACAGTAAACATTAAAATAAAATGCCTTTTACTTTTCTGATTTTACCGTAATGAATCTATCCTTTCAAGCAATCGGTTATGCATCCGCTTTAAAGAGCCTTTTAAAGTGCGTTGTTAAATGGTGTCGATCATGCTTTATATGTTCTTCCATTAAGTGCTTTGCTTTGTTTCCGTCTTTAGTACATAACGCTTGATAGATTGCCTCATGCTCCATATGAGCAAACTGCCTTCTCTCTTGGTTTTGGATATTATATGCCCGATATAAATGAGTTAAACTTTTTAATTCATCCAATTGTGCTTTTAATCTTGGATTTCCACTCTGATTGATAATTGCTCTGTGAAAGTCGCTGCTTAAACGCATAAACTCAGCCGTCGTTCGTTCAGTTGGGACTTGCTCATTCGAGATTAGGTTAGACGCTTCAATAATAGAACCTAATTCTTTTAGTTTTTCGTCTGTTAAATGTTCCACAGCAAGCTCTACTGCAAGAGATTCCAATGCTTGCCGGCACTGATAGATATAAATGAGATCATCCACACTCGGTTTATAGACAAACAATTGATTTTTACGATCTCGTACGAGTAAACCTTCCTGTTCCAGTTTACGAATGGACTCTCTCACTGGTCCCCGACTAATATTTAATTGATTGGCGATATGCACTTCGTTAATTTTTTCGCCAAATTTAAACGTTCCAGTTAAAATGCTCTGTTTTAGTTTTTCATAAACCTGTTCATATAATGGCTGATGTCGAACGAGCTCCATCTCTATCCCTCCATTTCGCACGCTTTCCTTTTCCCATTTTATTTTATACGTTAATTTTAGTAAATACAATTTTTATCTAAAGTGCTTCGTATTGTATGAGCTCTATATTAAAAAATAGAATAATCGATACAAAAAAGTGTTTTATCACGATTATGCTTATCGCGCATACATACGTGACGCAAGCGCATATAAAAATCTACTTGACATCGAATAAAACATCCTTTAACATTATTTATACATTCAAATACGTACAGCGATGATGAAGAGTAGTAATCTGTATAACCTCTACAAGAGAGCCAGTGGATGGTGCAAACTGGCGTGGCATATAGATGAATGGACTTCTGAGCTTCCAAACCGAACCTTTTGTAGTAGGCTTTGGCGATTACAGTCTTATTCGTTATAAAAAGACGAACAAAAAGCAACCGTTTTTTGTTTACCAAAGTGAGCTATTATGAGCTAATAAAGGTGGTACCGCGAGATCCTCGTCCTTTTCGGATGGAAGGATTTTTTTAATTTAGAAAAATAATAGGAATGAATATAAAAACGATATACTATATATAAATAAATTGTTGCGTAAGAGGAGTAAGCTTTCTTGAAGCAATTCAGAGAGTCGGTAAAAGGTGAGATGCCGGCATGTGAATGAAAGCCGAATGGCCTTACAAGAGATTTTCTGAACAATAGTAGGAAAATACGGGTGTTCCGCCGTTATATGGATAGGATATTGGATGGATTCCTGTATCTGAAATGAGATGAAGAGATAATATCTTTTCAATTGAGGTGGCACCGCGAAGTGAATCGCCCTCTGTAAGTATAAATGTATGCTTGCAGAGGGCGATTTTTTTATTTTATTTCATGCACGTAAATTAATAAGGGAGGAATTTAAATGACAACGACTTACCCCATTCCGTATAAACTCGAAAAGAAGCATGCCGATATTTTAACACCTGTAGGGATTTTTAAACGACTGACCGGAGAAAGAAAGTTTTTACTTGAAAGTTCGGTACAGCACGAAAAAAAGGGGAAATATTCATATATTGGCTGCAATCCATATGAGGAAATTATTGGTATTGAAAATAAAACATTCGTTATTAACCATGAGGATGGTTCGAAAAAAGAAGTGAATCAGCACGTGATGGATTATGTGAAAGACAACCTTCCAAAGCTCGATATTGAGCTCCCTCTTCCATTTACCGGAGGAGCTATAGGATATATTGGCTATGATGTCATTCGTTATGCTCAACAGATTGGGGACAGATTGGAAGACGATTTAAATATGCCAGATGTTCACCTTATGATTTATAAAAACATTATTGTATATGAGCATGCGAATGAAACAGCACATATAATTGCGATGAATGTGGATCACCAACCTGAAGCGGTATTAGACGAAAGAATACTATCATTAAAAAATATGCTCGAGCAAAATATAAACATTCCCGAGCCAGATTCACGACCTATCGAGTTCCAACCGAACATATCTAAAGCAGCATTTATGGATAAGGTCGAAGCAGCACAGCAATATATTAAAAATGGTGAAGCCGAACAAATTGTACTATCCCAACGTATGCAAGCTCGTTTAGATGACGACCCATTTTCTTTTTATCGTAAACTGCGTACAGCAAACCCGTCACCATATATGTTCTATATCGATTTTTCCGATTATTTAATTATCGGTGCTTCTCCAGAAACACTCATCCAGACGAATGGAAGACATGTTGTTACGAATCCAATCGCTGGTACGAGAAGACGTGGAAAAACAAAAGCCGAGGATCAACAGTTAATGGATGACTTGCTTACTGATAATAAGGAGCTTTCCGAGCATGAAATGCTTGTCGATTTAAGCAAAGAAGAGCTTCGTCAAACATGTGAGCCAACGACCATCCACGTGCCAATATATATGAATATTGAAAAATATGAGCATGTCATGCACATCGTATCCGAAGTACATGGAACGTTACAATCCGACTATTCAAGTATAGATGCACTAATTTCCTGCTTGCCTGCAGGTACAGTATCTGGTTCACCGAAAACTCGAGCAATGCAAATTATTAATGAGCTAGAAGATAAAATGCGCGGCTTTTACGGTGGAGGCATTGGTTATATGACATTCAATCATGACTTAAATATTGCGTTAGCGATTCGATCTCTCGTTATTAAAGAGCAGACGGCCTATTTACAGGCAGGTGCTGGAATTGTTTTAGATTCCATCCCGGAAAATGAGTATATGGAAACGATGAATAAAGCAAGGTCCCTTATGGAAAATGGCCGTACCATTTCGTAGGCATACGAAATGATTACTGATAGCTTAAAGGAGGAGCTGTTATGCAAAGATATTTAGAAAAGCTAGTCAATCGAGAAAGTTTAACAATAGATGAAATGAAGGATGCTACTAACCTATGTTTTACGGACACAATTACAGATTCTGAGATTGCCGCTTTATTAACAGCATTGCGAGCAAAAGGAGAAACGGCGGATGAGATTACAGGAATTGTAGAAGTCATTCGATCTCATTCCCCCCTTCACTCAAATGCTTTACACAATGTAATGGATAATTGCGGAACAGGAGGCGATCGTTCCAATAGCTTTAATATAAGTACAACTACGGCATTCGTTCTTGCTGGAGCCGGATTAAAAGTAGCAAAACACGGAAACAGAAGTATTTCTAGTAAGACAGGAAGTGCAGACGTGTTGGAGCATTTAGGTGTATCTCTTTCCTTCTCTAAAGAGCAGGCAGAGGAAATACTTTATGAAAATAACATTACTTTTTTGTTTGCTCCGTTTGTTCATGCAAAGCTTAAACATTTCATGAAAATTCGTAAAGAGCTTGGCTTTCCTACAATTTTCAATGTAATTGGCCCGCTTACAAATCCCGTTGAATTACAAACGCAACTCCTCGGGGTCTATCGTCGGGACTTAGTTTATATGATGGCAGATGCGCTTAATAAATTAGGAAGAAAACGAGCAATTGTTGTCAATGGTGCAGGATCCATGGACGAAGCATCACTTGCTGGAGAAAATCATCTTGCATT
Source organism: Virgibacillus sp. W0430 (assembly GCF_051846935.1). Lineage (NCBI taxonomy): Bacteria > Bacillati > Bacillota > Bacilli > Caryophanales > Bacillaceae > Virgibacillus > Virgibacillus sp. W0430. The sequence continues at coordinate 217,447 of NZ_JBPYCS010000001.1, read as the reverse complement.
ACTTGCCAATGGAGAAATAACGCCATTCACTTTATATGCTGAAGAACTTAATTTACCTACGTATACAAATGATGAAATTCGTGGTGGCGATGCAAAGGAAAACGCACAAATACTCCGAGACGTACTCGATGGGAAGCCGGGGCCATACATGGATACTGTCCTTTTAAACGCTGGTCTTGGGTTATTTGCGAACGGAAAAGCTTCAACTATTAAAAAAGGTGTACAATTAGCAAGAGAGAGTATCACTTCAGGTGCTGCTCGAGAGCGTTTAGAAAAATTAATAAATTATAGTAAACAAATGAAAAGCGAGGCGATCTAATGTCAATATTAGATAAAATCTTAAAAGAAAAGAAAAAAGAAATAGAGATATTGCAGAATCAAACTTTTTCATCTTCTGCTCATAAAAACGTACCAACGCTGCATGAACAAATAAAGGGAGCTACACAAATCAGTATTATTGCAGAAATAAAACGTGCCTCCCCTTCTAAAGGGAATATTCATATGAACGTCGATCCAGTACAGCAAGCGAAGCAGTATGAAGCTTGTGGTGCAAGTGCTATTTCTGTTTTAACAGACAAACCGTTTTTCCATGGAACGATGGACGATTTAATAGCAGTACGACATGCAGTTGACATTCCTATCTTGTGCAAAGATTTTATCATCGATAAGATACAAATTGATCAAGCAAAAGCTGCTGGTGCGAACATTATTTTATTAATCGTTGCCGCTCTCGATCAAGAAGATTTAACTACGCTTTATCAATATGCATTAAATTCCGGTCTTGAAATACTTGTAGAAGTTCATAATGAGTCTGAAATGGAGCGGGCACTCCAGCTTGAGGCATCCATTATTGGTATAAATAATAGAGATTTAAAAACGTTTAACGTTGATTTAGAAACGACTGATGCACTTGCTTCTATGGTTACCGATCCAAACACGGTCATAATTAGCGAAAGCGGTATTCAAACGCGGGGAGATGTTTTACGCGTTGAAAATGCGGGTGCAAAGGCAATATTAGTTGGTGAAACACTTATGCGTGCAGAAGACGTAAAAGAGACATTTACACAATTACAAATTCCATTACGCTGAAAAGAGGGATACGATGCTCGTTAAAATTTGCGGAATTCAAACAGTAGAAGCAGCATGTACAGCGATCGAAGCAGGTGCTGATTTTATCGGATTCGTATTTGCACCAAGCAAACGAAGAATCTCTGCATTCAAAGCTGCAGAGATTGCGCACGCTCTCCCTTCTCCTATTAAGAAAGTCGGAGTTTTTGTAAATGAACGTGCAGAAACAATACGAGCAATAGCCGAAACCGTCGAGCTCGACTTTATTCAGCTGCACGGAGATGAAACAGCCGACTTCGCAGCTGCTCTGCCCTATCGAATAATTAAAGCTTATACGATCGACCAAGCAATGTGTGAAAACATATCCGATTTTCCATGTGACTATTACTTAATTGACAGTCCCGCACAGAAATATCGCGGAGGAAGTGGCGAAGCATTCGCATGGGAGAAAATAACGAAGCTTTCCGTCGATCCTAATAAACTGTTGCTAGCAGGTGGATTAACTACAGAAAACGTACGACAAGCTATTACAGTCGCTCAACCAGTTGGGGTAGATGTATCCAGCGGCGTAGAAACAAATGGTATAAAGGATAATTTGAAAATAAAAACTTTTATCCAAAAAGCAAAAACGTAGGTTACATGTTTTAAATACGATTCCCTCACCTGTTTGCAACGGAAGGAATGAGCATTACTTTAATAGATGAATATACGAAAGTATCGAAAGGATGGAATAAAATGACAGCCTATGAAATGCCTAATGAAAATGGTCGCTACGGTAATTACGGAGGGAGATTTGTTCCTGAATTACTAATGCCAGCACTATTCGAATTGGAGCAAGCTTATGAAGCGGCTATTTCTGATCAAGAATTCCGCAACGAGCTGAATCACTATTTGAAGCAATACATTGGCAGAGAAACACCTCTTTATTATGCAGAAAATTTATCTAAAGCTCTTGATGGTCCTCAAATTTATTTAAAGCGTGAAGATTTAAATCATACTGGCGCTCATAAAATAAATAACACGATTGGCCAAGCATTGCTTGCTCTTCGGATGGGTAAGAAAAAAATTGTTGCAGAAACCGGCGCAGGTCAGCATGGCGTTGCAACGGCAACCGTTTGTGCATTGCTCGGTTTGGAATGTGTTGTATTTATGGGGGCAGTCGATGCCAAAAGACAGGAACTAAACGTTTTTCGTATGGAATTGCTCGGAGCTCGAGTAGAACGCGTTCCACAAGGAAGTGCAACGTTAAAGGATGCTGTGAATGAAGCGTTGCGTTATTGGGTTAGTCATGTAGAGGATACCCATTATATTTTAGGCTCTGTCGTAGGCCCACACCCATTTCCAAAAATTGTCCGAGACTTTCAATCGATCATTGGGCAAGAAACGAGAAAGCAAATAATAGAACAAACCGGAAAGCTTCCTGATGCGGTAGTTGCTTGTGTAGGTGGCGGAAGCAATGCTATGGGAATGTTTTATCCGTTTATTGATGATACGACTGTAAACTTGTATGGGGTCGAAGCAGGCGGCTACGGGGTGGAAACGAATAACCATGCCGCGACATTGACAACAGGGGTTACTGGAATACTTCATGGTACGATGACGAAGCTCTTACAAGATGAGCATGGTCAAATCCAAGAGGCTACATCTATCTCAGCAGGACTAGATTATCCTGGAGTAGGTCCTGAGCATAGTTATTTAGCTGAGACAAATCGAGTCACTTATCCTTCCATAACCGATCAAGAAGCACTTGAAGCGTTCCAGCTGTTATCCAAAACGGAAGGGATTATTCCAGCTTTGGAAAGCTCCCATGCAGTAGCTTATGCTACTAAGCTAGCGAAAAGCATGCATAATGATGAGACACTTATCGTCTGCTTATCTGGTCGAGGCGACAAAGACGTCGCTCAAGTGAAAGCAATATTGGAGGGGAACAACCGTGGGTAAAGAGAAAATCGAACAAAAATTCCAAGTAAAAAGAGATGCGAATGAAAATTTATTCGTCCCTTATATTATGGCTGGCGACGGTGGATTGGATCAACTGGAAGATCGTATGTTGTTTTTACAAGCAAGTGGTGTTGCCGCAATTGAAGTTGGCATTCCATTCTCAGACCCCGTTGCGGATGGCCCAAGTATACAAGACGCTGGCCAACGTGCATTAAAAGCTGGTACAACCTTAGCTTCTGTTTTGGAAACACTCGAACAGTTTAAAGAAAAACGAGAAGTACCTACCATTATAATGACATATGTAAATCTGATTTACCGCTATGGGGTTGAACAGTTTGCGCTTGATTGTATAAATGCAGGCATTGATGGAGTCATCGTTCCAGATGTGCCACTAGAGGAAGAAGACTTTTTGACCTCTACGTTTCAAAAACATTCAATCGCGTTTATTCGACTAGCCGCACGAACAAGCCCACCAGAACGCTTAAAGCAAATCGCTGAGCGCGCGGAAGGCTTTTTATACGCTGTCTCTGTAAATGGGACTACTGGTGCACGCGCAACGCATCAAGAAAGTGTACACGCCTATTTAGAAACCTTGAAAAGGTATTCCAACGTACCTGTGCTTGCTGGCTTTGGTGTTTCAACACCCGAGCAAGCTCAGCAACTAAGCGCGAATTGTGACGGCGTTATTGTCGGAAGTAAAATTGTTGATTTGTTTCATCAATCGGATAAATTGGCGATTGAGTCACTAATAAAACTAAGTCTTTAAACGATCAATACGTTTTAATGCAATTACGAGAAATCCTTATTAATAAATAAAAACGATGCGTCCTGTATTTGCACAATACAAGAAGCATCGTTTTATTTTTCATATATTACCTTCAACTATGGTAAAGTTCGTAACTGACAATTAGACCTGGACATATAAAACCTACTAAATACTTTAATCGTATTGCGTATAATTACCACATATCCCATTTCTTATTAATGAGTCCGACATCCTTCAGTAAGCTTACAAATAAACTATCCTTTTCTCCAGCAAGCGCTTCCTTTGAGCATGTGTCATTTGCTTTATAATTCAAATCTATCGCTTCACCTAACGTCCCATCCGCAATATGATTTGTAGCATTCGATTGTTCGAAACATGGTGGCGCAATATACGTCGAATACGTATGTTCTAAAATCACCCGCGTATCTGCATCGGGGTTCGTTTCCTTTTTTACAAAGAAAAAAGCAACAACGATAACAAGTATTAAAAGAAAGCCAATTAACAATTTTTGTTTCATACAAACGCTCCTTTACATATAGTATACAGTGTAATAACTTAATAGGGGTCTTGGATTAGCTTGTGGAAAACCAGATTTCTCTCCACTCGCCCGCAGAAAGTGCATATATTTCATGAACGGCAATGATAAAAAAGTTACCCTTCTCCATTGTGTTCCAAATGCCCTTTTATAGTAGTGCTCAGCAATTAAATAAATACGAATTCATTCCATTAGCTTCATAAAATCATTGCTTCCTTACATTATAAATACCGAACAACAAACACACAATATATATAAACTAAGAAAGGCATTTTTCTTCATTCAAATATATGTTTGACTATTTGATTGACTCTTGTCGTTTTCTCGCGTTACAATAGAATCAACAAAACATTCAAATGACTATTATAATGAGGTGGGCAATTTGACTGAAAGTAAAGAAACTGTAGCTATAAAAGACACGTGTGACACTTTTTGCTACGATGAAGAAAAAGTTAAACGAATTCAGTTACAAATAAATGATGTGTCCGGTGTAGAATCAATATTTAAAGCCTTATCCGATCCAACTCGTTTAAAAATCGCCTATTCTTTAACACTTGCTAAAGAATTATGTGTATGTGATGTGGCGAACATAATCGGTTCAACTACTGCAACTGCTTCCCATCATTTACGATTACTCCGTACAATGAAACTAGCGAAATATCGTAAAGAAGGAAAACTTGTTTTTTATTCACTAGACGATGATCACGTACGTCAACTTGTATATATTGCAATGGTGCATGCAAAGGAGGAGCAACATGGCAACGAACGATAATGTATATCGACTTCAAGGACTATCTTGCATGAATTGTGCAGCAAAGTTCGAAAAAAATATTCGTGCAATTTCTACCGTAGAAGATGCTCAAGTGAATTTCGGAGCTTTAAAGCTTACGGTAAAGGGAGATGCAACGATTGCCCAATTAGAAAAGGCTGGTGCCTTTGACGGGATTAAAGTTTTGTCAGAAAATGAGCCTCCGCCTGAAAATACAACCCCATTTTGGAGAAAACGCGAAAGTATCACTACGATTATCTCCTTGTTTTTCATTATTGCCGGTTACGTTTTATACTTTCAACTTGAACCAAAAAGTCCCTTTACAATCGGAACGTTTGCATTAGCTATTATAATCGGCGGCTATGATCTATTTAAAGTCGGGCTAAAAAACCTTGTAAAATTAGATTTTGATATGAAAACCTTAATGACGATTGCCATTATCGGTGCAGCCATCATCGGTGAATGGGGCGAAGGAGCAATTGTTGTATTTCTGTTCGCATTAAGTGAAGCATTGGAAAGCTTCTCCATTAATAAAGCGCGGAAATCCATTCGGACGTTAATAAATATTGCACCGAGAAAAGCGATGATTAAGCGTGGAAATTCTGTCGAAGAACTGAACGTTGAAGATATCCGCATAAATGACATTATGATCTTAAAGCCTGGTGAAAAAGCAGCAATGGACGGCGAGATTATTAAAGGGGAATCTTCTCTCAATCAAGCTACAATTACCGGCGAGTCCATACCGGTTCATAAGACGTTCGGAGATGAAGTATTTGCAGGAACGATTAACCAAGAAGGATATTTAGAAGTTCGAGTTACAAAACGAGTGGAAGACACTACGCTATCTAAAATCATTCATTTAGTCGAAGAAGCACAGGCAGAGCGGGCACCTTCTCAACAATTTGTTGATAAATTCGCCAAATATTATACACCTGCCATTATGGCAATAGCTCTTCTCGTTGCCATCTTACCACCGATTGTTGTTGGGGCAAGTTGGACCGAATGGATCTATCTCGGCTTAGCTGTTCTTGTAGTCGGCTGTCCATGTGCACTTGTTATTTCCACACCGGTGGCGATCGTTACTGCTATAGGAAACGCAGCTCGCAATGGGATTTTAATCAAAGGTGGTATTCATTTGGAGGAAACCGGACGTTTAAATGCGATCGCCTTTGATAAAACGGGTACTTTAACGGAAGGGACACCTGAGGTAACAGATATTGTTCCAACTGAACCGTATTCAGAGGCGGATATTTTAAGCTTGGCCCATGCAATTGAAGCATACTCTCAACATCCACTTGCTTCGGCCATAATTAAAAAAGCAAAACTGGTAGAAGGTAAAAAGGTTAATGCAGAAAACTTCCAATCAATTACCGGTAAAGGTGCAAAGGCAGTAATTAATGGAAAAGAAGTTTATATTGGAAATTCAGTCTTATTTGAAGAGATCGGTTCATTACCTAGAGAAAGCAAGCAACGAATTTCTAGTCTGCAAGCGGAAGGTAAAACAGTAATGATTCTTGGAACGAGCAACGAAGTTTATGGAATTATAGCTGTCGCCGATCAAATAAGAAAAAGCAGTTTTTCAATTATAGACCAACTCTTTAAACTTGGAATTCAAAAAACGATTATGCTAACAGGTGACAACAAAACAACTGCGGTCGCTATTGGAAATCAATTAGGATTAAGTGAAACGAGAGCAGATCTTCTTCCAGAGGATAAACTTACTACAATTAAGTCGTTACAGCAAAAATATGGGAAAGTAGCAATGGTCGGCGACGGGGTCAATGACGCACCCGCACTTGCTTCAGCAAATGTCGGTATTGCAATGGGCGGCGCAGGAACAGATACAGCATTGGAAACCGCAAATATTGCATTAATGGCAGACGATTTAGAAAAGCTCCCTTACACAATCTCACTTAGTAGAAAAGCATTGCACGTTATTAAGCAAAATATCGCTTTTTCACTTGGGTTAAAAATTATTGCTCTTTTACTCGTCATTCCAGGTTGGCTTACCCTTTGGTTAGCCATTATAGCGGATGTAGGTGCAACACTGCTCGTCGTATTAAATTCAATGCGTTTAATGAGAGCAGGCGAAAGAAGCTCAATAGAAAATAACGTTTAATATTTACCTTGTTTGTCCTAACGGATGCGAAAGTGTTGTGGCAAAAATTGTGAACGAATAGTAACGTTACGAATCGAATAATACAATCCAGTAGTTCATCGCCGCGGACCCTTTCCATGGGTGCGCGGCGAGCTTTCATTGGCTAAAAACCCATTCATATAGATCGCTGATAATAGGGATAAGCAACGCTTTGAATTGAGGGATAAAAGGAAACTATCATTTGATTCGATGTTTGGTCATGTTGAACTGCGAAGGAATTATTATTACGATCGTGAGGCTAAAAAGTATGTGAGTTTTCTGGCGCCATTTAGACTTTGATAGTGGACAAATGATGAGCCCTTCTAATATAGCCTATTTACAGCAGTCTATAAACAAGCCCGTAGTGGCTGCTTTAAAAGGATTAAAAGGTTTTTAAGGCGCAATAAAACGAGCAGTAGATATACACGAAGACTCCAGTGGGAACAGCACGCGTCCGAAGACCCCGCAGAGTGGTTTTCTCGAGGAGGCTGAGGCCGTGCCCACGGAAAGCGTAGTGTATATCTACTGCGGTCGGTAGGAATCAATACTAAAATTAACGAATACAAAGAGAGGTTTTTTAACTTCTTAAAATAACACCCACAAATACGTGACTCAAGCGCATCCTTTACAAAGCAAGTACGATTCGATAGGATAGTATATAATATAATAATTTAGCACTGGGGGAGCTATCTTTGATGGCTGAGAGGAACAATGCTTCTGACCCTTACTACTCGAACTAGATAATACTAGCGTGAGGAAGTGCAGTCAAATTAAACAACAGTTACTATTCGGCTGCACGTTCTAAAGGGTGCAGCTTTTTCTTTAGCCTTCAATTCGCATTCCCTACCCATTAATTTGTTAATTAGGAGGCATTTCTTTGGTTAATACGAATTGCGAAAAGACAGACATTGCGGGAGCAAGCTTTACAATTTCACCTATGACGGATGACTTTGTTGCAGTAATTCTAAATGCTTTAGAAAGGGTAAACACTGACAAAGTATGGATAAAAACAGATGATGTATCTACAGTCGTCCGAGGGAAAATGACCCATGTTTTTGATGTGACAAATGCGATATTTTTACAAGCAGCCCATACGGGGGTGCACGTTTCATTTCAAGCAACTTATTCACTTGGTTGCCCCGGAGATTCAGCAGGAGACGTATATTTAGCGGAAGATGACGTACCTGCAAATGAAGCGCGAATAAAAAACCAGAAACAATACGCTGCCGCTAAGTTTTCTCTGTATCCACTTGGCGGTGAAAACTATATGGATACAATTTATAAACAAATTGAAGCAATGAAGGCATTTGTAGACGTTACCCATAGTCATTATTCCACCCGACTAGATGGAGATACAAACGCCATATTCAAAGGATTAGAAGCTGCATTTCGTGCTACGGTGGAAAGTGGATCTAAGCATACAGTAATGACCGTTTCCTTGTCAGCTAACAGCCCGTCTCATAAATAACATGACTAAAAACGAGAAAGAGCAAGCGCCTTTTACGCTTGCTCTTTTTCCCCGCTAATGCTCATTTGAAGCTTTAGCAATAAATTGTCCCTTTATATTTTTCGTGGATAATCGTAAACTTTAGACGGCATTATGGTTGCTAAGCGTCCTACCGCAACGATTGTAGAACTTGTCAATATTTCCCGGGAAATGATGAAATCAATCGTCTTTTCAATGTCCATTAAACAAGTGCTCCTAATTTAAGGACAGAAGCTCTATCATGCAACAATTTGTGCGCGAAAAGATTAATACTTATTAATAACCGCAGCAGTAAACGTAACCGGTCCGCTTAAGAAGATGTTATCTCCAGAAGGCTCAAGTGTAACCGTATATGTTACATTCGTGTCCTCTAAAGTACTTACATCTACATGTGCGAGCGGCTCTACGACATTATCATCATCAAATCGGTCATCAATCTCAATTTTAGCACGGTAAATCTCATTACCAGGTGTTAAAACGGGTGGGGTTCCTTTAAAAATCCTCATCAATACTGTACGTTCATTATTATCGTCACTATCCAGTCCTATTACACCGCTTAACCAGACAAGATCACCTTTTTTTAATTTATCAATCGTAACAGTCGCAACCTCCGTTTGCATGTTAGGTTCTAGTTTCTGACGATTACTTTCTTCTACATTTGGATCTAACGTGTAAAATTCAAAATCTCTCAAATCCGTCATATTTTTTTTCTTTCCTTTTTTATCGTCACACATATCTTTGTCCTTACGATGATCTATACAGCAATGGCATTTAAATCGACATTTGATACAACAGTCGCACGTTTTATCCCAATGCTTTTTATTACAATCGCACACAAGCTTGCGGCAATCATGAACTTTACTTCCATTACAATAACAAAATCTATCCAATTTATGCAGCTCCCTTCTATGGCAACAATGATCTATCTTCTTCTTTCGTCTTCTCCTTGCACACACATCGCATAAATGTCTATTAATCTCTCTCACCTCCTACACTATATTTAATGATTAGAAAGTTTCTTTTGACTGGTTTCCTGTATCGTTTTTGTAAAATGTATTCTTGTCTAATAGAACAATGAACTAGAGGTGTCATAGTTTAGAAGCAATAAAAAAAAGAAAGTCAGTGATCAGTTGACTTTCTTTAATGGGTTATGGGTGGTGGAAGGAATCTTATCAAGGCTTGAATTCGATTCCTTATATTTATATGTGGCTCGTATACTTCTGTAACGTCATATCCACTAAGAGAGTTGCGTATTTTTACTATAAAAAGCGACAATTTATAGTAGGAGACGTATGCTGTAATATGGCTACACTACGATGATCTGGACCTACAAATCCGTTTCTGCATTATACTTTTTTTCACTTTGAGACGTGTCCTGCGATTTTTTCTTTTTATCCTCTTGTTGCTTTTCAATTTTCAAATCCTCGAGTGGTATATCATCGACTAACTGCTGTTCTTTAAATCCATCGAGTGTGTTTCTATCTTCTTCATGCTGCTCCTCTTGATTGTTCGTTTTTTCAAATGCTTTCTTATCGCGCTTTTGCGTCATGATTCGTCACCTCATTTTTAGCATTAATTTTCTTTTTCCTTAAATGACCAATCCTAAACATGTTATATGGATCAATCGTATATCCCGTGGTATTATAAGTGTAATTAGGAGGTACAGCACATGAACATGTTTAAACAGCTTTCTTCACTGGAAAAGGTAGAAAAGTTTATTTCCGATCATACACTCGCCTTTCTATATATATCAAAACCAAATTGCAGTGTTTGTCATGGTTTATTACCACAAGTACAAAATTTACTGAAAAAATATCCAGACATTCAAACTGCCCAAGTCAACACTGCTGAATTAGAAGCGATTGCTGGTCGCTTTTCAATTTTCACCGTTCCGGTTCTTCTGTTATTTGTAGAAGGAAAAGAATATATTCGAGAAGCACGAATTGTTCACATGCAACAGCTCGAGGAACGAATTGATAAAATATATGAAAACATCGACCTTTAATTAGCATGTGAATCCTGTGTAGGCATCGGCTATCGTTTCTCCAATTGCCGTACATAAATTACGGAATGACAACACGCTGTTTTCATCTTCCGATCCCATGCATATCGTTGACTTTTACGGGGTACTTGTCGTTTAGTAGATATACAAATTGTCCAGGCTTCTTTTATAACCGATAGCACATCAGGCTGTTTTGTTTGGAGAAATTCTCAATACACACTTCATTAAAACGTGTTGAATGCTTTTAAAACTTTTCATAAACCTTCACAAAAATAAAGCCGCATGAAATTGAAATATCCAAATTCCAATTCCATACGGCTCTATCTATCTCAATTCATCTCGTTCCGATGTTATTTCCAGCCAAAATCCTGAATATATAGCACAGCAGCTTTATCTAATGCGTCGACTTTCTCCGGTGTAATTTCACCATAATAGCCTAATTCGCCTGTTTCAATATCACTTGCTACTATATATGCGTTCGCCGTTTTATCTGTATAAGGAGTTATACCATATAAATTGCCTTCATGCACTTTCACTGTAATTTCTTCCAGTGAAAACGGCTCATTAAAAACGGCAGGAAAAGTAATAAAGTCATCTTCATGCACTTCATTTTCTACATTATATTTCGCAATGCTAAAGCTACCATTTACACTGTATTGCTTAAAAAATAAATTTCCATTATTATAAGCAACTACTGAACCGATTCGCTCATCTGCTTTAATTCCTTTTATCAATTGACTTGACTTGCTCAGAGGGTCATAGATCACGATTTCATGTTCAACGACCTCATGAGCCCCATAATCATTCGGTCTATTCAAATGCTTGTATGTTTGAAATGTTATAGCAACGGAGTAATTTCCTTCTTCTTCACTCGGTATTACTTCGATACTTTCATAGCCATATTCCATTTCTTTATACGCAAACGACTGGATAACGTCATCACTTATCAATACTTGTTCGTTCATATCAAACGTATATAAGTGTAGTTCAATCATTTCTCCTTCCTTACCGTTTTCAGTTATGACAAGCAATTTATCATCCGTATACTGGACATTCAAAACGTTAAAATAGTAGTAATCGCCCAAATTCGGAATCGGATGTTCAAACGCAACGGTTTCTTTCGTATCTTTGTTTAATACGGCTAAGTCAAACTTTTGTAGAGCAGATCCATAATACGTATAAGGAATATTAGCATATGCAACATATGTATCCCCATTTTCTATATAGCCTTCCCACTTCTCTCTACCGCGCATAAAGCTTTTATACTCATCCTGTAACACTTCTGTTTCTATCGGCTGATAGTAACTTTTTAGCTGTGTGAGGTAAGACTCATCCCGCCAATAGTGTGACCCTGTTTTATCAATACGCAGTGGCTCTCCTACATAATGCCACTTGTAATCGGCTGAGATAACTAACGAGTCAATTACATCTTCATTTCCTTCGATACTTTTAATACTAAATTGCGGATACCCTTTCGTAGCTAGTGCAGCTTGTGTATAATATGCAGCTATTGAAAATACAATAACTGTCGTAATCGTAATAAGCTTCCAATATTTAGCCAATAATTTTCGCCTCCTTTACACCGTTACCTTATTTTTAATCAAATAGCAGCTAATCCATGTTGAAAGGATTAATATAATAGTACCGATTGCAACTTGCGTAAGTAATATTTCCTCTGGATATAAAATTTCTTTCTCAAAAATAAAAAATAAAATTAATAATGGTGCAAAAAACAGAACAAGCATTACCAATCCGTACAAAACACCTATAATAGCACCTTTCAACCGATAACTACGTTCAAATAAAATAACGGTAAAACAAACCATTAAGAACGTTAGACCTAACCCATAATTGAGCAAAAACTGAATAAATGTTTGCGGTAAAATAATGGATAAGTAATGTTGATTACTTACAATTTCAGTAACCGTAAGATCGAGTCGTAATCCTTTTGGAACGAGCCATTTTAAAATCGTACTTTGGCTTATTATTAATACGTACTGAAACGCGACGAGCCCAAGAACAGCAAGCATAATTGCAGTTGCCTTTGCTAACACTACATTTATTCTTGATGTGGGTAACATTAGTAATCGATAAATAAATGTATTTTTCCCAAACCAATCTCGATACCAAATTAAAAAAATATAAAACATTAATGAACCCGCACAGATCGCAATCGGAAAATAGTAAAGAAGCGATTGCATAACTTGGTACATATCTAATTGCCCATACTGTTCCACAAAGGTTGTTTGCGTCATACCCCCACGTTGAATTAACCCTTTTGCTTCTTTTAAATAGTTATTCGTACGCCAAAATAGTCCAACGAATTGAGAAATAGCCGTTAAGAGAAGAAGGCCAGCATACACCTTTGTAAAACGATTGAGTTCAAAGTTTAATAGTTTTAAATAATTCATCCGTGGTAAACCTCCCGCATTACATCAATCACTGATTTTCCTTCTGACTCCCGAACTTCCTCCGCATTAAATTCCTTTAAAATAACTCCATTGTCTAATAAAACTGCCTTATCAATAAGATGCTCAATGTCCGCTATCTCATGTGTAGTTATAATAACGCCTCGATCTTCAATTAAATGACTCGTGAATACATTGGCAATCTGTTCTCTGCTGAAAATATCGATCCCAGAAAACGGTTCGTCCATTAATACATAATCAACATCAAGCGCCAGTCCAAGAATTAAATTTACTTTTGCTGTATTCCCTTTGGACAGCTCAGAAATTCGATCGTTTTGCTGTAATCGGAAAAATGTAAGCAGCTCCGTCGCTCTCTTTTCATTCCATGTCGTATAAAAATCTTTCATAAATTCAAAGGCATCCATTATTCGCATTTGTGGCAACATCGTAATTGCATCCGGAATAAAAGTTAGCTTTTCATACGATTGCTTCGTGCGCTTTTTCCCGTCAATTAAAATTTCACCACTTTGAATTGGCGTTAAGCCCATAATTGCGTTTAGTATCGTTGTTTTCCCTACCCCATTCACACCAATTAAACAAGTTATTTCTCCTTTATTTGCAGTAAAGGTAGCGCCATTAAGTACTTTTTTCCGGCCATACTTCTTCGTAATCCCGTTTACTTCAATCATTCCTATCCCCCCTAGTCCCCAATTTCCTTACTGTATTTATCGGTAACCAAATGAATGAGCTCCTCCATAGATACATTGATAGGACGAACCGATTGGACAAATGTATCGACAGCATCCATTAATAGTTCATTTCGAACAGCGTTCATTTTGTTTTCATCCTTCGTTACTTTACTCGGCAAATTCCCTTCTGTATATATCAAGCCTTCCTCCTCCATTTCCTTGTAAGCCCGTTGAGCCGTGTTTGGATTTATCTTCAGTTTATTTGCCAGTTCCCTTCTTGATGGAATTTCTTGCCCTGCTGTAAGCGTCCCGCTGGCCATTTGCTCTTTGAAATAACGAATAACCTGTACGTACACTGGATCACGATTATTAAATTTTAACTGCACTTGTTCCTCAACTCCCACTCGCCCAAAGTAAAAACGATAACTGTATTAACTACTTAGTACACGATACACAAAAATGGACATAAGTTTTTAAAGTATTATATATGTATTATATGACTCATACAGTAAAGGTGTCAACTCATTTTGAAAATAAATTACAGTATTTAGTAAATATTACTGCTGTTTCGCTTTATTCGGGCTTAAATTCCCATTAGACGCGGGCACTCTATAACGCTCAAAATTATTAAAATACAGGTAGTTTTCATCGTGAAAATGAACTACCTGTATTTAGCCACATCGCCAGTCCGCTTAAAAACGATTAACTTTTATTTATTTGCTGTCCGATTCGATCCCAGTTTAATAGATTTTCTAGAATAAGTGACAGTAGAATTCCTACGAGCAATCCACTACTAATAAATGGCCGCACAACAATTGGCAATGATTCAAAATACGCAGACGGAAAAGTCATGATCATAATGCCAACAAAAAGCGGGATAGCGGCGCGATAAACATTTAACGTATTGATATTAATTTGGCGAAAAAAGTCCCAAGATGAATTGAACAACTGTAAATATGCCACGAACAAAACCGCGCTCCCGATGCTTAACGGCAGTGTCGAAAAGAAAGCTCCAATTGGCGGGATGAGTCCCATTAGTAAAAAGAGTACACTGCCTAAAATAAATGGCATACGTTCCAATATATCTGTCTGTCTTAAAAAACCAATCGATGAAACATACGGAGCATAAGGAACAAGGCCTAAAAGACCGGCAAGTCCTGTGAAGATCCCCGTTATTATAAAAGACGAGGCATACGCTTTATTTGTCGCTCGTTGATTAAAAAGTACATCCGTTCCTTTTAACGATCCAAACGTATTAGCTGTATTTAAGACTCCTGCTAGAACGACGGTAATTATTACACCTGCATCCCACACCGGGGCACCTAGAGGGAATAAAGTAAACTGTAATGGTGCTGTATTAACGGTCTTTTCCGCTCCAAAAATGAGTGTGTAAACAATCCAACCGATTAGAATTCCTATTAGCAAACCATAGCTTCTCATCTTTGCTGGTGATTTTATTGAAATAACGATAACTAGCAAGACAACGAAAAACGATACGACCGCAACTGGAAGATTAATTACTGTTGCACCAGATGTATGACCAAATGGGATTCCGATCATTCCCCTTAGGAAAATTTGGATCAATGTACAACCAAACAAAAACATAAACACACCCATTACACTCGGATTAAATAGCTTGGCAATAAATGGACCTAGACCTGTTACTCCAATGAGCACCGTTAATCCAGCTGATATTAAAATACCGATTGCAAGACTTCCTCCAAGTACTTCTAGTGGCATTCCTTGAGCAGATGTTGTTATAACAAGTGTTAAAATCACTCCCCACCAAAGACCCGATTGACCTTCTACAATCGGCCGCTTATGTCCTACAAATGCTTGAAAAAGACAGGCTAAGCCCGTCACCATAAAGGATAACTGTAAGAGCGAAACAATCGTTTCCTGCTTTAATTGATATGCCTCACCAACAGTGATTGGAATGATAACAATATTGGCAAAAATAAAAAAAAGCCACTGCACTCCTGCTATCCAGTGTCCGGACTGCCGCAATTCATTCATGAGAGATGACCGCCTTTCACGATATGCTTTTATAAGAAGTTTTCCTATATGTCCTAACAAATAATTCGTGTACGCTACGTTTCTCTAAGAAAAAGGTGAAACATTTTATAAAATCCTCTATACTTTCAATAGAGGTAATTGTAATCATTTATTCATCATTTGTTCATATTCATCGACTATAATATGGAAACGATGAATTTTCAAACAAAGAAAGATTGTTAGGAGAGATGAAATTGAATCAATATAGTAAAACATTATTGCGTTTCTCGGCATTATTTGCATTATTAGGAGCGTTTTTAGGCTCCCATATGGCTGGTGCAGGAAGTCTGCAATTTAAAACGCTCCATGCGCACATCTTAGTTGTAGGCTGGCTTACACTTTTTGCCTGGGCAGTCTTTTATAAAATATTCACACCGGCTAAAACAGTTGTTGCTACACTCCATGTGTGGTCCGCAATTATTGGATCAATCGGTTTAACAGTCGGTATGTGGTTCTATTATTTAAGACCTTTTGGTATGGAAGGGGCATTGCCAACGGTATTTTTTATCGTCGGAGGAACAGTCTTATTACTTAGCTTCGTCTTCTTTTTGCTCTTAACTTTTATGAAAACAGAAAAGGATAAGTAGGAACATTAAATAGTATAAGAAAAGCCCGTTACATACCGATAGGGAGTTTGTAACGGGCTTTTCTATTGATATGCAGCCATGTAACTAAATTTAAGACGTTCATGAAAAAAATGAATAAAGAGAAATTTCCTGGCATTTTCGTTCATGTACGACTCTCGCTTTCCGCGGGCGAATGGTGAGCCGTCTCGTACTGCATACTGACGGTACTTACCAATCTCTTTCCTACCACTGGAATCTCGCAGCTTCCATTCGCAAGTGTCGGAGAGCTTTTCTTGATTTTACACAAGCTAGTCCAAAAAAATCATTTCAATAAGTCTTAAGGCTAAAGATTTGATCAACGCATGTTAGTAATTAATGTGTAAACGATTTATACTAAAGTTGGTAAGTACGAAGAGCCTACGATGTCGCCTTTACTTTTTCTTTCGTTTTTTTCTTACTACGAAATAAATTGTTGTTCCAACGAGAAAGAGTACTGCAAAAACAGGTAAATTCCCTACTATAAATACGACAATGCCTGAAGCTGTTGCTAGGATCCAGTTTGTACTCGTTGCCAACTGTTTTTTCGTTTTTTCCCACGTATCTAATGAGTCTCCTTTTACTTCAGGTACGTTAACACTTATTTCGTGCATCGCTATTTCAATAGTGGAGTATGCAGATTGATTTTCTAAGTAATTCATTTGCCCAACGAGCACTTCAATTTCTTCTTGAACATTTGCTAAGTCAGAGGATATCTTTAACAAGTCTTCGGTTTTTGTAGCGTCTTGAAGAAAATCTAGCAACCTTTCTTCAACGGCCCGCTTAGATTTTAGCCTTGATTCCAAATCAACGTATTGTTCTGTCACATCTTGTCCGGTTACATTACGCTCTAGTACGTCCGCAGCTTCCTTTTCTGTATCGGTTAAAAATTGTTGAAAATGTTTTTCAGGAACACGTACTGTCATATGTCCATTCACATATTCTTCTGTCTCTTTGTAAACATTTGCCTGCACGATATAACCACCATATTGTTCAACCTTTTTTTCGACACGCAGCTGGGCTTCCTCAATACTTTTCACATTTACACTTAATTGGGCTTGATGAATAATCATTCGATCTACGAATCCTTCTTTAGAAGGCTTGTCGGATGGCCCTTCTATTTTACTTTCCGCTTTTTCCTCTTCCACTGATTGATTCCCCATATCTTCCTCTACACCAATTTCACTCGAATACGAAGCTACGTCCTGACGAGATTGTTCATTGAGCTCCGAATCACCAGAACTACAAGCGTTTCCGAAAAGCAATACGAAGCATAGTATAATCCAAAATCGCTTTTTCATTCATTTCCCTCCCTCGTTTATTATGTTTAGTCGTTATTATTTCTCCTATTGTTCCTTCCTTTCCATTTGAATTAGTGTGTATCTCGTAAAAATCACACTGTATTAAACCCATTGCTTTACAATACAGACGGACACTTCCGCAGGCCTTGCTTGAGTCTTCTCGTTCTCAAAAAACGCTTGCTGTGGGGTCTCAAGACGCATGCTTTTCTCGCAGGAGCTGCCGTCTTTCATTTCGAGCAGCTCGTTCCTTCGTAGCTAAATAATTATCTTTTTCTATTTCACACAGAAGTTTCTTATTCTTACTATTCTAACATATTCATCGCGAGTAAATGGCTAACAATTTTTCCTTAAGTTACTTCAAACCAGTCACTACCTTCGTAATCAAAGAAGTTTGCACTATTCAATGGAAGTCGGATACACGATGACTCCTGTGGAAAAAGAAACGGTGAAACTCCTACAGAATACGGCGCTTTGCTTCCGAGAAAGCTGAGGTGTCGCAACGGAAACAAAGGGAAACCAGATGGAATGTCGATCACTTACGCCGTCAGTTGCTTCCGCCAAATAAGTATATTTTATATAAACGCATGCACTGTTAGTAATATGAGCGATTGAAATTCATTCTTATGTATATTTTTGATAAACCAGTTCAAAATAACTTCGATGATAAAAAGGAGGGGTTTTTTGTGCAACACCAAAATCAACAGCAAGGAATGCAAAACTCAAGTCAAATGCAAGCACAAATGAATTTCGGCGGACACGAACTGCTTGACATTCATGAAGCAATGGGCTCAATTATTGGTACGATGGAGCACTCTTTATTATATGAACAGCATATTCAGGATCAAGAGCTAATGGCGATGTTACAACGCCATCGCACATTTATAACTCAGCTCTATAATACAGCCGTTGATACACTTAAAACTGGTCAAGACCCAGCAACTAAAACACAAACATATCACATGGATCAAAGCAACAATGTTACGTTTGGAACACAGCCTGCACAACCTAAGAAACCAAGTCAATCAATTAGCGAGCTAAACGACGAATGTATATCTAGCTTTATGCTTGGACAATTAAAAGCTATGGCTTCAGGATTTACAATGACTGCATTAGAAGCTACTAATCCTGTGATACGTCGTGTTTTTCAGGACAGTATTCCAAATATTATCGAAATGGCATATGAGATATTCCTTTACCAAAACAAGAAACAGTATTATCAAGTCCCGCAATTAAAACAACAAGACATGCAAATGTATACGAATGCTTTTGCTCCAATTCAAGGAACTATGCCACATTAAGAAATACCGCTGTGTAGGTAAACATATAAAAAAAGGGTGAACGAAGACAGGTAATTCATTATTATAATGAAATTACCTGTCTTTTTAATATAACCAATATGCTTATACGCTAACCTTTAAAGATATACGATCCTTCATTCATTCTATTCTTACTGTTCACTATAATGTATTTACAAAACGGAATTATAAGGCAAATTTGCAACAGTTTAATGGAATTTTTCATAAAACAAATGAATGTTTAATATATTTGTTTATGGGTAAAAGACTATTATCGAGCAGCAGCAAGCATCTTGCTTTTTTACAATTTGTTTGCTATTATTAGTAGTCGGTCAAATGAATTTACAATAAATTTACAAATGGCTCTGAATAAATTGAGGTGAAAAAAATGAAGAAATTTATTTCTTCAAAAATCGGATTTTTTACAATAGCAACTTTGCTTCTTTGGTTTAAATCCTACTTTACGTACGTAGCAGAATTTAATTTAGATATTCAAAATACAATGCAGCAATTTCTTTTATTTATAAACCCACTTAGTTCGGCATTAATTTTCCTTGGGATTGCGTTATTTGCCCGCGGAAAAAGAGTTGGCATCTATATTATTGCCATTCAGTTTTTAATGAGTTTGTTCTTGTATGCAAACGTAGTTTTTTATCGATTTAACAGTGACTTTATTACATTGCCTGTTCTTACTCAAACAAGTAATTTTGGCAGTTTAGGCGGAAGCATCGCTAGCCTAGCAACATGGACGGACATCGTATACGCTTTTGATATTATTATTCTTATTGCTCTATACATGTGGAGCAGAAGCAATTGGTCCTTGGAGCGTATGAACGTGAAAAAGCCAGCTCTAATTATTATAACCGGAGTAGTTGTTTTTTCTATTAATCTAGGTTTAGCGGAGGCAGATCGACCACAACTATTAAAAAGAACTTTCGATCGAAATTATATTGTGAAATATTTAGGAGCATACAATTTTGCAATATATGATGCAATTCAAAACCTAAAGTCATCCACACAACGTGTTTTAGCTGATAGTAGTGATGTTACTGAAGTCGAAAACTATACAAAAAACAAATTTGCAGAGCCAAATGAACAATTATTCGGTATTGCAGAAGGTAAAAATATTATAAAGATTCATTTAGAGTCATTTCAATCGTTTTTAATCGATTATGAACTGCACGGTGAAGAAGTTACACCATTTTTAAATTCATTAGTACACGATCAAGCTGAAAACTTTACGTATTACGAGAACTTCTTCCATCAAACCGAACAAGGAAAGACAGCCGATGCTGAGTTTATTCTTGATAATTCCTTGTATGGCCTACCACAGGGTGCAGCTTTTGTGACAAAGTCCGGGAATACGTACCAATCTTTACCAGCAATATTGAAACAGCGTCAAAACTATACAAACGCTATTTTCCATGGAGACAGTAAGTCTTTTTGGAATCGAGACGAAATTTATAAAAAGTTTGCTATCGATCATTTCTTTGATGACACGTATTATGATATGAGTGAAGGGCAAGTAATTAATTACGGTTTAAAGGATAAGCCATTCTTTGAGGAATCCATGCCATTACTTGAAACACTTGATCAACCTTTTTATGCGCATTTGTTAACTTTAACGCATCATCACCCTTATTTAATTGATGAAGAAGATGCAACGATTGCACCCGCTGAAACAGGTGACGGTTCAGTCGATCGTTACTTTCAGACGGCACGATACTTGGATGAATCTTTAGAGCAATTCTTCCTTGATCTAAAAGAAGCTGGTCTTTATGAGGATTCTGTAATATTAATCTATGGAGACCATTATGGAATTTCAGATAACCATAATCGAGCAATGTCTGAAATTATCGGGGAAGAGATTACACCGTTTAAATATGCACAATTGCAGCGTGTACCACTGATGATAAAGGTTCCAGGTGTTAAAGGTAAAGGACTTGTAGACGATTATACAGGTCAGATCGATATTATGCCTACTTTGCTACATTTACTAGGTATTCGTGCACAAGACTATATTCAGTTTGGAACGGATATTTTCTCAGAAGGCCATAAAGATTTTGTCGCCTTTCGAAATGGTGATTTCATTACACCAGAATATAGCTTCATTAAAGATGTTTTCTATGATACAGACAGTGGCGAGGAATTAGAGCCTACAGATGACATGCTGAAAATGAAAGAAAATATCCAGCATGAATTAGAGCTTTCCGATAAAGTCCTGCAAGGTGATTTATTACGATTTTACTCTCCGAATGATGAATGGGAAGACGTTGATAGTTCAGACTACTTTTATGGAGATGGTAGCAGCTATTTAAAGGAACACGGAATAATAAAGAAACCTGACATATCCGACGAGGACTTTTCCTCAGAGGTTGAACAACAAACGGATGAAAATAGTGAGTTAGATAGTAATGTAGAGCAACCAACCGAATAAAAGTAAATTAAATATCCCGTTAAATAATTAAGTGGCTCCTACCAACCTACGTTGGCTAAGGAGCCACTTTTTTGGACGCTTTGTTCCATAATGCTTAGTATGAGTAAAGTGGGTTCTTTGTCAAATGACATTGAGGTTGTAGTTTAAGTCGAGGAATACCTAATCATGAAGTAGAACAAAAACATGAAAGCTTGCGCTCTGATTTCGCTGAATTGCACTACAGCCGAAAATCCATTTAAGAAGTTGGGAAAACTTCTTAAATTAGTTGAGGCGTTGCCCACGGAAAGCAAAGCATATGCCAACGGCGACGGATAACAACAACGTATTAAATAATACGCAACTGCATTAAATGGAAGGTGCAAATTTTAATAATAGATCATTTACTTTACGTACAGGTGATTATATAAAAGCTTTATCCATCGTTCATATAGATCAATAGCCGTTGGCATATGCGAAGACTCCTGTGGGAAAAGCAACACCGAAAATCCATTTAAGAAGTTGGGAAAACTTCTTAAATTAGTTGAGGTGTTGCCCACGGAAAGCAAAGCATATGCCAACGGCGACGGATAACAACAACGTATTAAATAATACGCAACTGCATTAAATGGAAGGTGCAAATTTTAATAATAGATCATTTACTTTACGTACAGGTGATTATATAAAAGCTTTATCCATCGTTCATATAGATCAATAGCCGTTGGCATATGCGAAGACTCCTGTGGGAAAAGCAACAGCCGAAAATCCATTTAAGAAGTTGGGAAAACTTCTTAAATTAGTTGAGGTGTTGCCCACGGAAAGCAAAGCATATGCCAACGGCGACGGATAACAACAGCCGTACAATACTACTATTTGTGCCGATCATACATTTATTTGAACAACCTCGTACAAACTAAACATGCAAAAAAGAATGTACAGTGAACAAATCATAAGTACTGATAATGTACATTTTTATTTTGACAATTAAAAATAACGAGGTGATTAAAATCGGAAGAGATGAGCACAAAAAAGCACGCGGAAAGCGAGCGCTCGCACAAACTCCAAAAAATGAACTAACCGATGGTATGGACATCGAGTTTTCAGAAGAACTCGCAGACTTAGATGACAAAGTAGCTCAAAAGCGAAGTCGTAAAGCCGAAGAAAGATCTAAAAGGTAATTTATCCTTCTTAACTAATCGTACAAGAAAAGAGGTCTCACAAGCTAATTTGCTATAGAGACCCTTTTCTTGTACATATTTTGTTAACAGTCTACAGCGGACTATTGCTTGCAAGTCGTTGTATTTTTGGAATAGAGCTAATATCAATATTACCGCCACTAACAACAATACCACAATGCCTAGACTTAATCTGTTGCGATTTAGAGAATAATGCGGCTAACGCTGCCGCTCCTGCACCTTCCATTAGCGTCTTATTCCGTTCCAACATATACAAAATCGCTGTTGCAATCTCTTCATCTGTTACTGTAACAATGTCATCTACATATTTTTTTATTATTGGTGAAGTGAGTGAGCCTGGTTTCTTTACAGCAATCCCTTCTGCAATCGTGTCAACATTATCCGACTCATTGCCCGGAATATCGTGGTAACTATTGTACATCGCTGGTGCACCGCTAGCCTGTACGCCAATTACCCGTATATTGCGGTTAACATGCTTAGCTGCGACAGCAATGCCACTAATTAAACCGCCACCACCGATCGGTACGATGAACGTATCAATACGGTCTTCCTGTCTTAACATTTCCATCGCCACAGTCCCTTGACCGGCCATTACGTCGTAGTCATCAAATGGATGTACATAGGTTGCACCTGTTTGTTTCTGCCTTTCCATTGAAGCTTCAAATGCTTCCTGAAAGGAGGAACCAACAAGCACAACTTCAGCTCCGTAATTTTTCGTCGCTTCGACCTTGGAATAAGGTGTTTTTTCAGGCATAAATATTGTAGCTTTTGCGTCTAGCTTAGCAGATGCATACGCCACCCCTTGCGCATGATTGCCGGCTGAAGCAGTTAAAACTCCACGTTGTAACTGCTCAGAGGACAATTGCATTAACTTAAAGGTTGCCCCTCTAAATTTGAAGGCACCTGTTTTTTGCTGGTTTTCCATTTTAAAGTAAACTTTTTTATCGACAATCCGATTCGTTGTTTCGGATGTTATTAATGGTGTACGGTGAACAATCGGCGTTAATCGTTCTAGCGCCCGATAGATCTTTTCACCTGTTAAGAAATCCCCAATTGTCCCACACTCCTCAAGTTTCACTCTTTCCTTACTTTTGTGTAGCTGTTTCATAAGCGGTTATCTGTTCTTGATACTGCAATGTCAAAGCAATATCATCCCAACCATTAATCAGTTTATTTTTATGATATTCTGGAATATCAAAGTTATACTCTACCTTATCGCCATCCGTTATCGTTTGTGCTTCTAAATCAACAGTCAAATAAAGCTCGCCTGTGTCCGCCTGCCTCATCCACTGTTGTATTTGCTCTTCATCCATTTTGATTAAAACAATGCCATTTTTCAACGAATTGTTATAAAAAATGTCCGCAAATGTTGGTGCGATAATAACGCGAAATCCATAATCTAATAAAGCCCAAGGTGCATGCTCTCGAGAAGAGCCACAACCAAAGTTTTCACCTGCTAATAAAACAGATGCATTTTCATACTTTTTATCGTTCAATGAAAAGTCAGCACGTTTATTCCCATTATCATCAAACCGCCAATGATAAAACACAAACTGGCCAAAACCGGTACGTTCAATCCGCTTTAAAAATTGCTTAGGGATAATTTGATCTGTATCAACGTTTGACCGATTCATCGGATAAACAAGTCCTGTATGTTTCTTAATAGCTTCCATGACAGATCTCCTCCTAATTTAAAGCTCCAGCATATTGACGAACATCTACGAAATGTCCTTCTATTGCAGCTGCAGCCGCCATTTCTGGGCTAACAAGATGTGTCCGTGCTCCATTTCCTTGCCTGCCTTCGAAATTTCGGTTAGATGTCGAAGCACAACGGCCACCAGGCGGAACAATGTCATCATTCATACCTAAACACATACTACAACCAGCATCGCGCCATTCGAAGCCTGCTTCCTTAAATACTTTATCAAGCCCTTCTTCTTCCGCTTGCATTTTCACAAGGAATGAGCCTGGTACAACGATTGCCCGTACCGAATCTTTCACTTTTTTTCCTTTAATAATATGAGCAGCTTTTCGTAAGTCACTTAAGCGCGCATTTGTACATGAGCCAATAAAAACGTGATCAATTTCAATAGAATGAATTGGTTGATTTTCTTTTAGCCCCATATATTCAAGTGCACGTGCAACATCTTCTTTATTTTCAACGTCGGCTAAGCTTGGAGTTGATCCACTTACTGGTGCGCCCATTCCAGGGTTTGTTCCCCAAGTAACCTGTGGCTCAATCGTTGAGGCGTCAATCGTTAGTACTTTATCATACGTAGCACCCTCATCCGTTGCCAATGCCAACCATTCAGCTGCTAACGTATCAAATGCTTCCCCTTTTGGAACATGTCTGCGATGCCTTAAATAGTCAACAGTCGTCTCATCCGGACTAATTAAACCAGCTCGTGCACCTGCTTCAATGGACATGTTACAGATTGTCATACGTTCTTCCATTGACATTTCACGTATTGCTTTACCGGTATACTCTATGATATATCCAGTTCCCATACGTACACCGTATTTAGCAATAATAGCTAGAATTAGATCCTTTGCAGTCGCTCCTCGTGCAAGATCTCCTTCTACTTTAATATTCAATGTCTTTGGTTTTTCTTGCCATAGTGTTTGTGTAGCAAATACATGTTCAACTTCACTTGTTCCAATCCCAAATGCAATTGCACCAAATGCCCCATGTGTGGACGTATGACTATCTCCACATACGATTGTTTTACCTGGCTGCGTGAGCCCTAGCTGCGGGCCAATTATATGAACAATTCCTTGATCTGGATGATACATATCCGCTAAAGGAATATTATGTTCTGCACAGTTTTTCTTTAATGTTTCCATTTGAATCTTGGAAACTTCATCTTTTATAACTTCCCTATCTTTGGTAGGCACGTTATGGTCCATTGTAGCATACGTTAAATCTGGTCTGCGTACTTTACGATCATTTAAACGTAACCCTTCAAACGCCTGTGGAGAAGTCACTTCATGTATCAAATGCAAATCAATATAAATAAGATCAGGCTTACCTTCCTCTTGGTGAACAACATGTTTTTTCCAAATTTTTTCAATTACTGTTTCTGGCTTTCCCATTACATGACACCTCCATCATATAACCATTACTTTCTTTTGATCTGATTTACAACGAGATCCGTCATTTCTGACGTCCCTACTTTTTTACCATTCTTTATATCAAGATCGGCTGTATGATAGCCTGATTCTAACGTCTTATTCACAGCTGCTTCTATTTCAGACGCTTCTTTATCTAACTCAAACGAATAACGCAACATTAGTGCAGCAGATAAGATCATTCCGAGTGGATTTGCAATACCTTTACCAGCAATATCCGGTGCTGATCCATGTACAGGTTCATATAAACCAATATTTTTTGATAGACTAGCTGACGGCAGCATACCGATTGAACCAGTTAAGACAGATGCTTCATCACTCAAAATATCGCCAAATAAATTCTCTGTTACCATGACATCGAAATGGGTAGGATCTGTAATTAATTTCATTGCAGCTGCATCAACGAGCATGTGCTCGACGGTTACTTCCGGATATGCCTTGCTTTTTTCTTCAACGATTTCTCGCCATAAACGACTGGACTCCAATACGTTTGCTTTATCTACCGAAGTAAGATGTTTATTTCTAAGCATTGCACTTTCAAAGGCTTGCTCTACAATACGTTCTATTTCAGTACGATGATAAAGCAATGTGTCTACAGCAACGTTCCCATCTTCTCTTCGCTCTCTTGGCTCTCCAAAATATAAGCCACCAGTCAGTTCGCGAATAATTAAAATATCACTGCCGAGAATAACTTCTTCTTTAAGTGGGGAAGCGTGTAATAGTGGAGCAAAGCCTTTAATTGGACGAATGTTTGCAAATAGCCCAAGTGCTTTTCTAATTTTTAACAGCCCTTGTTCAGGACGAAGCTGAGGGGGGAGCGTATCCCACTTTTTCCCTCCGACTGCGCCAAGCAAGATTGCATCAGCTTGCAAGCACGCTTCAATCGTTTCATCAGCTAACGGTGTTCCATGTTCCTCATAGGCAGCACCACCGATTGTATGGTGTTCAAAATTAAATGTATGACCATATTTTTCTGCAACTGCATCTAATACTGTCTTTGCAGAACCAATGATTTCTCTTCCAATACCATCGCCCGGAAGCAGAATAATTCGCTTACTCATATGCTTCCCTCCTGTTATCAACTATTTTAATAAATATAAATGTGAAAAACTTTGGCCCAGCCACATATCCGTAAGCAAAGGCCAAAGCATCCTATCTAATATTTCATTTCAAGTAGCATTACGTCTACTTATCTTTTATTTAGCTTTTTGTCTTTCTGTTGCTTGCTTTTGAATAATATAACGATTCACAGCATTTATAAACGCATTCGCTGAAGCTTCAATAACATCCTGTGCAGATCCTCTGCCATTCATTTGCTCACCATTTACAACCAACTGAATGTGCGCTTCTGCAAGTGCATCCTTGCCGCGTCCAACAGAACTGATTTGGTAATCTACCAATTCAAGCTCCTCTGTTATAATTGCATCTAGTGTTTCGTATAAGGCCTCAACACTACCACTTCCAGTACACGCCTTCTGAACTATTTTATTTTCCGGCGTCTTTAAAGCGACAGTAGCAGTAGGTATATTCGAATTACCATATTGAACTTGGAACGTTTCAAGCTGATACTTTTCTACCGCAGAATGATCTGTTTGTATTTCTGTCAAAATCGTAAAAAGATCATCATCCGTAACTTCCTTTTTACGATCTGTCAGCTGCTTAAACATAACAAATGCTTCCTTCAGCTTTTCCTCAGATAACGTGTAGCCCATTTCTTTTACTTTGTCTCCGAATGCATGGCGTCCAGAATGCTTCCCTAAAAAGAGTGTGTTCGACTTCAGACCGATCATCTCTGGAGTAATGATTTCATACGTTGCGGCATGCTTTAGCACACCATCCTGATGAATTCCTGACTCATGAGCAAATGCATTTCTTCCAACAATCGCTTTGTTAGCTTGAATATGCATTCCAGTTAATTTGGAGACTAGATCACTCGTACGCTTAATTTCATCAAGCTTAAGACCCGTTGTATACCCATACTGGTCCGAACGAATATTAAACGCTACAGCAATCTCCTCTAAAGCAACATTTCCTGCTCTTTCGCCAATACCATTTATCGTACCTTCTACTTGCGTAGCTCCATTTGCGACCGCAGCAATTGAGTTTGCTGTTGCGAGCCCTAGATCGTTATGACAATGACAAGAAAGAATAGCCCGATCAATATTAGGTACATTTTCCTTCATGTACTTAAACATGCGCCCATACTCTTCAGGTGTTGCATATCCGACAGTATCTGGCAAGTTAATGACCGTCGCTCCAGCATCAATTACTTTTTCAATAATTTGTGCTAAAAAAGGTAAATCAGAACGTGAAGCATCTTCTGCTGACCATTGTACTTGCGGGAACTTCTTACGCGCATAAGTTACCATGTCTACCGCAAGTTTGATTACTTCTTCCGGAGACTTCTTTAGCTTATACGTCATATGAATCGGAGATGTTGCAATAAATACGTGAAGACGTGGTTCATCTGCTCCTTTTAATGCATCCCATGCCGCATCCACATCCGACTTAACCGATCGTGCCAATCCTGTTACAGACGTATTTTTAATTGTATCAGCAATCATTTTTACCGCTTCGAAATCGCCCTTAGAGGAAGCTGGAAAGCCCGCCTCCATTCGATCTACTCCAAAGCGTTCCAGTTGCTTTGCTATCTCAAGCTTTTCTAAACGATTCAAGTTTACACCGGGGGATTGCTCTCCATCTCTCAACGTCGTATCAAAGATTTTTATTCTCGTCATTTTTTATCACTCCCTTTTGTATTATTTCAATGGATTTTTAACAAAAGGCATTAAATCACGAAGCTCTCTACCTACTTTTTCAATAGAATGCTCATTTTCTCTAGCATTTATCGCGTTAAAACGTGGTCTGTTTGCCTGGTTTTCCAAAATCCAGTCTTTCGCAAAGTCTCCAGATTGTACATCCTTCAATACTTCTCTCATACGCTCTCTAGTTTCTTCGTTAATAACGCGTGGTCCAGATACAAAGTCACCCCACTTTGCAGTGTCAGAGATAGAATAACGCATATTTTCTAATCCGCCTTCGTACATCAAGTCAACGATTAATTTAATTTCATGTAAACACTCAAAGTAAGCAACTTCAGGCTGATATCCTGCTTCTGTTAACGTTTCAAAGCCCATCTTCACTAGACTAGTTAAGCCTCCACAAAGTACAGCTTGTTCACCGAATAAATCTGTTTCTGTTTCTTCTTGGAACGTCGTTGCTAGAACGCCAGCACGAGCACCACCGACACCTGCAGCATATGCTAATGCTAAATCCTTCGCATTACCTGTATGATCCTGGAACACACCGTATAGAGCAGGTACGCCAGCGCCTTCTTCATATGTTCTGCGCACTAAATGTCCTGGGCCTTTTGGTGCTACTAAGAATACATCTACGTTTGCCGGTGGTACAATTTGTGAAAAGTGAATGTTGAATCCATGGGCAAATGCTAGTGCACTACCATCTTGTAAATTATCTTTAATGCTATCATTATACACTTGAGCCTGTAATTCATCTGGCAATAATACCATTACAACATCTGCCTGGCTTGTAGCCTCTGCTACAGAAACAACTTCAAAACCGTCTTCCTCTGCTTTTTTCTGTGAGTTTCCAGGTCGAAGTCCAATTACAACGTCTAATCCGCTATCACGAAGGTTCAGTGCATGTGCATGCCCTTGTGAACCATAACCGATAACCGCTATTTTCTTTCCTTGTAGAACCTCTTTGTTAATATCTTTCTCGTATAATACCTTTGACATTTGTATACTCCCTTTCTTATTCCAATAATTATTTTATATATAGGCTGTTATCATAGGCTATTATATAATATGCGTTTGAAAACAGCCGTATCTAATCTAGTTTTTTTAAACAGAGTAAGAATTAATTTCAGTAATTTGTGGCTGATGCCCTCTTAAAAATGCAGTTACACCCGTTTTAGCAATCTCTTTAATCCCATACGGACGAAGCAACGTTACTAACGCATCAATTTTTTCTGGCTTGCCAGTTACCTGTATTGCTAGGCTATCTTTGCTAATATCGATGACCGAAGCGCGAAATGGTGTAATGATACCTTGTATTTCAGCACTTAACTGCGGACTGCTTGCCACTTTAATTAAAGCTAATTCACGGGCAACCATTGCTTTATCCGTAATGTCAGATACTTTGATAACATCAATTTGTTTGTTCAATTGCTTTGTTAGCTGCTCTGTTTTCTGATGATCACTTACTTCAACGACTAAAGTCATTTTGGAAATTCCCGGAGTTTCGGTTTTTCCAACAGAAATACTTTCTATGTTAAATTGTCTACGCTGAAGCATACCAGTTATTCGATTCAGAACACCGCTACGATCTTGTACGGTAGCTGTTATGATTCGTTTCATTTTGTCACTCCTATCATTTCATGAATTCCTTTTCCAGGAGCAATCATTGGGTACACTTTTTCCTTCCTTACAATCCGACAGTCTACGAGAACTGGGCCATCGTATGTGAAAATGTCGCGTAAGACGGAAGGTACATCTTCCTCTTTTTCCACTTTCACCCCACGAATCCCATAGCTTTCTGCTAGTTTGACAAAGTCGGGATTCATATCAAGCAATGACTCGGAATATCTTTCGTCATAAAAGCTTTCCTGCCACTGTCGAACCATTCCAAGTGCTTGGTTATTCAAAATAATGATTTTAATCGGCAAGTTCCATTCTTTAACGATCATTAGCTCCTGCAAGTTCATCTGGAATCCACCATCTCCAGAGATGGAGATTACGAGATCATCCGGTGATCCAAATTGAGCGCCTATTGCAGAAGGAAAGCCGAATCCCATCGACCCTAACCCACCAGAAGTTACCCAACGGTTCGGTTTGTCAAACGTATAGTATTGCGCCGTCCACATTTGATGCTGCCCTACATCCGTAGTTACTATTGCATCCCCATTGGTGATTTTATGAATTTCTTGCAGCATCCATTGTGGAGAAATCAATTCTTCTGGACGTTCATGCCAAAGTGGATATTGCTCCTTATTATTTTGCAAATGCGTCTTCCATGCTTCGTGATCTGGCATTTCAACGGTAGTATCCAACAGTGCGTTTAATGCTTCTTTAGCATCCGCAACTACAGGAATAGCTGTTGCTACGTTTTTACCTATCTCTGCAGGATCAATATCAATATGAGCGACTTTCGCATTTGGAGCAAAATGCTGTAAATTTCCAGTTAGACGATCATCAAATCTTGCCCCGATATTTATTAATAGATCACATTCATAAAGCGCCATGTTCGCTGCATACGTGCCGTGCATCCCAGCCATCCCTAACGCGAGTGGGCTAGATCCCGGAAAACTTCCTAGGCCAAGTAATGTATTCGTAATAGGCAATTCGTACTTTTCTACAAATTGTTTTAACTGTTCGGAAGCCTTTGAAAACAACACCCCTGCTCCCGCAAGTACTACTGGTTTTTTCGACTTACTTAAAGCTTCGGCAAGCTTAATAATTTGAAGCGGATTTGGCTTCATCGTCGGCTGATACCCCGGCAAATAAAAATCCTTTTTAAACTTTTTAGCGGATACTTCTTCGGAAATATTTTTCGGAATATCAATAACTACTGGACCAGGTCTGCCTGTAGTAGCAATATGGAATGCCTCATTTACAATCCTTGGCAAATCAGCAAGGTCTTTCACTTGGTAATTATATTTCGTAATAGGTGTCGTAATCCCTAAAACATCCGATTCTTGAAAAGCGTCTGTTCCGATTACTTTATTCGCAACTTGACCAGTAAAAATAACGAGTGGCAACGAATCCATCATTGCATCCGTAATTCCTGTAATTAAATTCGTTGCACCAGGGCCAGATGTAGCTAAAACAACACCGGGCTTTCCTGTAACTCTTGCATATCCCTCTGCAGCATAGATAGATCCTTGTTCATGTCTGGACAATATATGCTTAAAAGAAGTCTCATTACGGTAGAGCGCATCGTAAATTGGTAAGACTGCTCCACCCGGATAACCAAATATCGTATCAACATCAGCTTCCGCAAGTAGCTGCACTAATAGATCTGCACCTGTCATTGGTTGTTTCGTACTATTTGGCATCGGCTCACCCTCAACTTCTACTTTCATTCTCATTTGTTGATTCACTCCTCCTTATAGGACTAAGTTATAAAATTTATATTCTAAAAGTGACGTATCGACTTCTTCACATGACTACTGGTACCGGTACGTTCAAAAGAATACAAAAAACCCTTCTCTCCCTAAATTCCACATACTTGCAGAATTTTTGGGGAGAAAAGAGTTTC
Organism: Virgibacillus sp. W0430; assembly: GCF_051846935.1. NCBI lineage: Bacteria > Bacillati > Bacillota > Bacilli > Caryophanales > Bacillaceae > Virgibacillus > Virgibacillus sp. W0430. The sequence continues at coordinate 185,376 of NZ_JBPYCS010000001.1, read as the reverse complement.
TTTTCACGGTACCACCCAGGTTGTTCATAGTATCCTTGCGAATACTACCTTATGAGGCTTTACATACAGCCCACTTTGGTAACAGGTGCTCATATTAACACCTGGCTAAGCCTAATTAAAAGCAACCTTTCGTTCAACTTAGCACTCAAGGATGATGTCGGAATAAAATGTAATTCTAGGCTTCCAGCAACCCTAGATCTCTGTAATTACATTGTTCTTTATCCCTTTTTTCCCGTCATCGAGTTCAATCGTATTTAAATTATCAACTTTAAAAATGAATCGTATAATTACGTTATTTTTATTTTCCAACAATTTTGTAATGAAAAGGTCATCTATACTTTATACTATACAGTACAGATTATTTTATTACATTCAAGTTAAATAATCAACAGCTATTAGAAAATGTTTTTCAGCTTACTTCAATTGATTCCTTTTTAGTAGGGTAACATTGAACACCATCTGTTAAAACGAGCTTACGGAAAGCTTCCAACAACTGCTTTGTAATGCTTCCAGGTTTTCCATTCCCTATTTGCCTATTATCTGCAACAACTACTGGTATAACTTCTGCAGCGGTCCCGGTGAGAAATACTTCGTCTGCTACATACACATCATGAAGCGTAAACGGCTTTTCTTCCATTTCGTAACCCAAATCCTTTGCAAGGTCAATGATTACATTACGCGTAATCCCTTCCAAAGCGCCTAAGTATACCGGTGGTGTAATAATTTTCCCGTTCTTCACGAGGAAAATATTATCCGCAGAGCCTTCGGTTACATATCCTTGATCGTTTAAAATCAATGCTTCGTCTGCATCTGCTTGAACAGACGCAAGCTTCACTAATATATTATTTAAATAGTTCAATGATTTAATTTGCGGGTTTAACACATCTGGGCGACTTCTGCGATTTGCTATAGACGCCACCTTGAGTCCATTTTCATATAGCTCACTGGAGTATATCGCGAGTGCTTCCGCAATAACGATAACAGTCGGCATTGGACAATTTCTCGGATCCAATCCTAAATCGCCTGCACCTCTTGATACGACTACCCGAATATAGGCACTGGATAGTTCGTTTTTGCAAACAGTTGTCACAATAATCTGCCTTAGCTCCTCCTTGGTGTATGGGATGTTTAGCATAATGGAATGAGCTGATTCGTATAATCGATCTATATGCTCATCGAGCTTAAAAACGTTTCCGCTATAAACGCGAATTCCTTCAAATACGCCATCTCCATACAAAAAGCCATGGTCAAAAACAGATATGACAGCTTCGTTTTTATTTACGTATTGACCGTTTAGAAAAATTAACTGATTGCTCAGCGTCAGCACTCCTTTCTTTTTTTATTTTAAAAATTTTCTTATGTTGACGACAATCATACAACGTTTTAACTTAAGAGTCAATACGTCTACAACACATCTTTCACACATTTCTATTATTTTAAAAAGCGATTCAAAAATTGGTTGCGCTTACAACATTATTGGATGAATAATTGCAACAATTTCACAAATGGAAAATAATTTTTATACTTTTTTTGTAAAAGTTACACTTTCACCCACCTAAACAGAAATTCTGCTTTTAATGTTAAGAGACGCTTTCAAAAAGGGCCTGAAAAAGTAGCCAAAGAAGCTTATTCCCGTTTCAGCAAACGCCATAGCGTTTGAAGCAACGTTTTTCGTTCTGCACCATAGACTTCCGTTTTAGTCGGACGCTTTTCACAAGCGGCGGCTGAGCCTCTTTTTAATCAAGACTCTGTCTAACTACATTCTTATTCAGGCGATCAACTGCGATAACGTTTTTCCCAGACTGAATATAAACAATTCGACTAGCAAGCTTTCTAGCCTCCGTTAAGTCGTGTGTCACAAGGAGGATGGGGATTTGCCATTGTGTATGTAAACGTATTAGTTCTTCATGCGCCTTCATGCGTGCTTTTCCATCAAGAGCAGAAAATGGTTCATCGAGCAATAGCAATTCTGGTTCCGTCGCCAAGGCTCTAGCAAGGGCGACTCGTTGCTTTTCTCCGCCAGATATTTCATGCGGATATCGATCTTGCAAATGTTCAATACTCAATTGCTTCATCACTCTTTTGCCTAGCTGTTCATTTTTCATCCCGTATGTAATATTTCCCCACACGGTTTTGTGAGGAAAAAGTGCATAATCTTGAAAAAAATAACCGATATTTCTCTTATGGATAGGTATTATCGATTTCCCGTGCGCAACAAGTGGCACATCATTTAGTCGAATTTCTCCGTCATCAATCTTAATTAACCCTGCAATACTATTTAAAATCGTTGTTTTCCCCGATCCTGATGGACCAAATAAAGCGACGATTTCCTCTCCCATCTGAAATTGTACATCTAATGTAAAGTGAGCCATCTTCTTTTTAATTTGAACAGTGAGCATATACCATCTTCCTCTACATTAAAAATAAGAGTACCATTTACATTTTTATTATACCGCTGAATGAATTCCATACTAAACTGTATTAAAAATGGCACACCGGCCCTGTTTAGAAACACAGCGACCGAATCGAAGCCACTGACATATAGCAAATTAAACGGTTTATCATGGATCGATGAGGACCTATTAAAAGGTAGTGCGGGTAAGTGGTCCTGTAAGAACTAGAAACTATAAAAGATTTTGCTTCTAGTATTTGAGTATTTATTTATGCGAGTCAATTTCATAATGGCCATTTTTATGAAATCACAGAAGAACAGAATTTTAAAATCGACTTAAAAATTTAAAGCTAGATTGGTGTCTGCTGTGTTCCATCCGGATACACACAGACGAGTTGGTGTTGCTATGCAACCTGTTTTTTTGGTTGAATGCTGTATTCATTCGATCAACTGCTGTACGCCGATTATAGATAATTCCCCAAGCTTTTGATCCGCGAGCTGGAGCTGTATACATGTTTATAAATCGGTTCATAATCAAATTCGGCATGCCTGTCAATTGTTGAAATGATTGCATCGTATTTTTGGATAGGTTCCATATCGTATAGTTCTTGAATGCTAAATAAGCTAGGTTGACGTGTAATGATCAAAGGGAGTGTCCCTTCAGTCTAAGGTTTGTAGTCAACTACTATTAGACAAGAATTGGGGAGGCACTTCTTTTTTTAAGTTTTCATACCCTTGCCCTGTAAGGACTTGGAATTGTGAAATTCATTTATGCGTATGTCTCATCATATTTCTTGCACTCCACCAGTTCAACCAAAATATTGCCCCAAATCCAAGTACGACTATTATTGTTACCCAAAACTTTGCGGTCGTCATATCCCCTGATTCCACTGCAAAATATATAGCTAATGGAATTGTATCGGTCACATTTGGAATATAGCCAGCAATCATTAGCGTTGCGCCAAATTCACCGAGCGCTCGTGCAAAGGCGAGTACTAATCCAGCCAATAATCCGGGCCAAGCAAGCGGAAATGAAATGGTCCAAAACACCTTCCATTTTGGGGATCCCATCGTCCGCGCAGCGTTTTCTATATTCCGATCGTATTGCCGGAATGCAGCAGATGCGCTTTGATACATTAATGGAAAGGACACGACGATTGCTGCAATAATCGCGCCATACCATGTAAATACAATTTGAAAATCAAACCATTGAAGCAACAGCTTTCCGATTAACCCTTGCTTTCCGAACATATACAATAACCCAAACCCTACAACAGTAGGCGGTAATACGAGCGGAAGCAAAATCACCGACTCAACTGCACTTTTACCAGGGAAGGAGTTTCTTGCGACTAACCGTGCGAGTAATATACCAGTGACAAATGTAAATAAAGTAGCAATTCCAGCCGTTTTTAAAGATAATAAAAGTGGATAAAAACTAATCTCACTCATTCCAATCACCTAAATCTTCATTTCTGAAAGCCATACGTATTTAAAATATCTTGTCCACTCGATGATCGTATAAAATCAAGAAATGCTGTTGCTTCTTCTTTATTGTCACTATCGGAAACAATGGCCCCTGGATAAATAATCGGTTTATGATGCTTTTCATCCACCTCTTCTATAATAGTTACAGCATCAGAGATACGTGCATCACTTTTATATACAAATCCAACATTTACATTCCCTGTTTCGGTATAGGTTAACACTTGACGTACGTCCTTCGCTAAAACAAACTTTTCTTGGAGTTCGTCCCACATACCGAGACTTATTAACAGCTCTTTCGTATACTGTCCTGCTGGAACACTTTCTGGATTACCAATAGCAATTTGATCAATCGTTTGATTAGCGATTTCATCGATCGATTCTATTTGGTCTGCTGTATTTATTTTTCCAATCAGGACAAGCTTGTTCCTAGTAATATTATCTCGCGTAGCTTGTTCGATCAGTTCCTTTTCTTCTAATAAATCCATCCATTTCTCACTTGCAGATATAAATACATCGGCAGGAGCACCTTGTTCAATTTGGTGTGCTAACTTGCCTGAACCAGCAAAATTGTAAATAATTCGAACATTGTGATCCGCTTCATATGCCTCTTTCATCTCTTCCATCACATCCGCTAAACTAGCTGCAGCAGATACCGTCAGTTTTACCTTTTCGTTGTTCATTGAATCTTCAACTATAGCATTCGAGGTGTCGGTGTTTTTGCAGCCTACAAGCACACTAATTAAGACATATAAATAAAAAAGTTTTCTATACACATGCTCGCCCCCTGCACTCTCATATAATTAGTTATATCTAGTTATAATTATTTATGCCTAATTATAACTAGGTGTTTTCTTTTTGTAAATGTTAATATAGATTAAAACAATTACGTATGGAGGCATTAATCGTGTCACAAAATGAGTCTTTAACGACAGAAGAAGTGGCAGCAATCTTAAAAGTATCAAAATTAACTGTGTATGATTTAATAAAAAAAGGAACACTTCCTTCTTATCGAGTAGGTCGACAAATCCGAGTCGATGCAAATGAATTAGAAAATTATAAGGCGAAAGGAAAAGGAACTGCCCCGCTAAACAAAGGGGAACGCACACATACAACTGGCGACGATCGCATGATTATTATAAGCGGGCAGGACAATTGTCTTGATATTTTAGCAAGAGAATTGGAGGAGGAATTAGACGAATATCGTTTTTTGCGCTCTCACTCTGGCAGCTTAGACAGCCTTATTGAATTATATAAAGGCAGTGCCCACATTGTAAGCACCCATTTACTTGACGGAGATACAGGTGAATACAACGTTTCTTATGCAAGAAAATTGTTAGTAAGCAAACCTTTCACGATCGTGCATTTAATAGCGAGACAGGCGGGCTTATACGTTGCAAAGGGAAATCCGAAGCAAATCCATTCATGGGAAGATTTGAAACGCTCTTCCATTACGATTGTTAATCGTGAGGCCGGAGCAGGAGCCCGGGTATTATTGGATGAACAGTTACGCATACATCGTATTAATCGATCGCAAGTAAAAGGGTATGCAAATGAAAAAACGAGTCATATGGCAATTGCCGGGATGATTGCAAGTGGTGAGGTCGATGCGGGAGTAGGAATTGAGCAAGTTGCAAAAACCGCTCCAATTGATTTTGTCCCGCTAATTACCGAAAGCTACGATTTAGTCATGCTCAATAAGAAACACAATACGCTTGTTGACGCTGTTATAACTATTTTGCAGTCTTCTGCTTTTAAACGAAAGCTTGCCGCTCTAGGGTATGATACGAGAAAAACTGGAAAGATCATATATGAGCAATAGCGTAAATTAAAACGCACCAAAGACATAATAATCGTTGAGTTCGCTTTTTTAAAAGACCGTTAAACATATTCAGTTAAACTTGTTGAATTCCGTTCTATTCGGATATTTACGTAGGTAGGAGGCGAGCACCTACAGAAAAGAACTCCCCTCACAAATAAAGTACATGCGTCGTTTTTGTTCGGCACGCTGAGCACTTTAACATTCATTTGAAACAGTTTCCAATAGAAAAAGGCATTCAGCATCCCGCTATTAACTTGCGGAATACTAAATGCCTTTAGTCGTCTAATCGACATATGCTCAGTTTGCTTTTTGTTCATACGTTTTTTAGCTTTCATAGGAACCTTTGAATGTTAAATCGCACTTCAAAGCTTTAACGAAACTACTACTTCATTACAAATACTGTCGTCTCAAATCTGCTGCTGATTTTGGATGTAAATAACCTGGACCAATATCGTAGCACGTTTTTGCGCCAATTTGACCTTCCTTGTTTAACCGATAGGCGGCTCGTGCGTATGCAACTAACACACTTGAAGTAAATTCCGGATTGCTACTTAAATTTAAACTAAATTCATAAATTTGATTGTTCGCTTCACCTGTTTTTCCGCTATGAATTACGAAGCCCCCATGTGGCATAGCAGAATGATCCCTTTTCAGTTCCTCTTCAGTTATAAAGTGAACCGTCGTATGATAGTCAGCAAAGTAATTTGGCATTGTTTTAATCGTTTCTTCGATTTTCGCCTTATCTGCGCCATCTTCAGCAACAATATAACATTCCCGTTCATGTTTATCGCTCGTTGACAATGTAGGATTATCGCCATTACGAACTTGTTCAATCGCTTCCTCTGAAGGGATCGTATATTGAACGCCTGCTTTAACACCTTCAATGCGGCGTACTGCATCTGAATGACCTTGACTCAATCCCTTGCCCCAAAATGTATACGTTTCGCCTTCTGGCAATACTGCTTCCGCTAGCACCCGATTAATAGAAAACAGGCCAGGATCCCAGCCAACAGAAATAACACTCGTTTTACCGCTCTGTTTTGCAACAGGATCAACGGAAGAAAAATACTCTGGTATTTTAGCATGTGTATCAAAGCTATCTACCGTATTAAACATAGCAGCAAAGGATGGTGTCTGCTCCGGTAAATCCGTTGCAGAACCTCCACAAAGGAGCATGACATCAATTTTATCTTTGTAATTCTTTGCTTCATCAATATGTAAAGTTGCCACATTCGGGTCAAGCGTATCGACAGAACCTCTTCTTGAAAAAACAGCAACAAGTTCCATATCTGGCTGTTGACGAATAGATGCTTCTGCACCTCTTCCTAAATTCCCGTACCCAACGATACCAACTCTAATCTTATTTGTCATTCCTTATCCCTCCAAATTAAGAATGTCGCTTTCACTTCCACTTATTTTATACTATCGCTTTTTATTTCTATGTGCAATATAGACATCTTTATCATAAACAATAAAAATGATGGAATACTAACTACAGGAGGTGTTGCTATGTCCAAATCCTATCGTTGCCCTAACTGTAAGACAAATCGAACGAGATTTAACATAATTGAGCAAGTAGACCGTTCGGTTAAGCTTGATCCACACTCTGGTGATATTATTACCGAGTTTACTTCAAATAATATGGATCCTTTCCATATGGCTTATAATGGGCCAAAATATCGAATCCAATGCGGCGCTTGCGGATTGATAGAAAACGAACATACTTTTATAAAATACGCTTCATACGATACGTAGTTTTTAGCGAAAGGAGACAATAAAGGTGAGTGGAAAACCAAAAGGACCCAAACAAACGGAAAATCCAGATTTACCCCAAAGCCCAAAGCAACCATATGGTGAGCCGCTTAGCGGATCGCACAAAGTAAAAAACAAAAATCATTCCCGTCAAAAAAAAGACACTTCGCATGATATGTAACAAGAGCAGCAAGGCATTATGCTTTGCTGCTCTTTATGTATCGTCGCTCCGTTTTCTTTCTATATACGTAATTTATTGAATCTTATCCCACTAACCAATCATGTTATACACATTTCAAATACAAATTTTTATGCAACCGGCATAATAAAAGTACTTGAAGAAGGAAGGTGTATAACATGATGCAAATATGCAACGTAACGAAAGTGTATAACAAAAAGAACGTATTAAATAACGTTTCTCTAACGATTCCTGTCGGGAGTTGCTATGGTCTAGCAGGCCCAAATGGTGCTGGAAAGTCTACTTTAATAAAAATTATTGCATCCATTATTAAACAAGACAAAGGAACGGTTACAATCAATGAACAAAAGCCTCAAAGAATGAAGCAAAACATCGGTTATGTTCCCCAAGAAGTTTGTTTGGAGCAACACGTAACAACATTCCAAAACCTCTGTTTTTTCGGACGTTTATACGGACTTAAGGGAAAGCGTTTAATACAACGTGCAAATACAATTCTAACTTACATCGGTTTGAATGAAAGGAAAAATGATAAAGTTTCAACCTTTTCAGGCGGCATGAAACGTCGTTTGAATATTGGATGTGCATTAATGAATGAGCCTACCTTAATTATTATGGATGAGCCAACTGTAGGAATTGACCCTCAATCGAGATTATACATTTTTGATATGATTGCCCGCCTTAAACAGACAGGCGTTACCATTATATATGCCACTCACTATATGGAAGAAATTGAAAGAGTGTGCGATGAGGTTGCTTTTATCGATCAGGGTGAAGTCGTAGAAAATGGAAGCGTCAATGAATTGATACAAAAATACGCGACTCCATCTGTATTCGTCCAAGGGCCAGAAATTAACGAAATGACATTTGAATATTTGGGCGATTTCCAAAGGAAACAAAATGGTTATCTCATAATGACGCGAAATCCAATGCAAACGATGGAAAAACTACTCGGTGAGTGCCGAAAAAAAGCATTGCCATTAGATAGAATTGAACTTGTCCAACCTCGAATAGAAGATGTGTTTTTCAAGCTAACTGGAAACTCACTTCGCACATAGCAAGTTCGTACTATGAATAGTTCGTTAAACACTATTTAATTTAAAGGAGTGCATACAAATGGTTGCCATTTTTAAAATAGAGATGTTAAAAATAACGCAGGATCGTGGCATTTATTTTTGGACGTTTCTTTTACCAATTATTTTTACCGTATTATTTATTTCAATCCTTACATCGGGAGCCGACGAAACAATTCAGGAACAAATGATCCTATCCATTATACCCGGTTATACGGTAATGTTTGTATTTTTTATAATGATTACAATGGTTTCCACATTTATAAAAGATCGCGATCACGGATTCACTGCGAGGCTCGCTAGCACCCCCCTTTCACCGATGCATTACTTATTTGGTAAGTGGATTCCATATATGTGTATCGTTCTAATTCAAATTGCCGTACTATTACTGTTCGGGAAGCTTGTTTATGACATTCCGCTTCATGAGCCACTCTTATTACTGTTGCTCGCTATTTTATTAACGTTTACAGTAACAGGATTCGGATTAGCGCTTGCACTTATTGTGAAAACCGATAATATGGGAATTGCTATTACACAAATAGTTGCACTTGGCGGTGCCATTATCGGCGGGCTATGGATGCCCATTGACATGATGCCAGAAATCATACAAACAATTAGTAAATTCCTGCCCCAATATTGGGCGCATCAAGCATTTTCTACTGCAATGACCGGTTCAATTGAGATAAATGATTTCATGACAGCTGCTTTCATTCTATTTGGCTTTGGTATGGTAGGATTTATTATCGCCATTATTTGTTATCCACAATTTTTGAGACGTGCAAAAAACTAGCGTTAGCTCCGTGGGGGGGATTTGTTTGAAAATTAACATTGATATTGACGACAAGCACGCAGAGACAACGATTACGATTCAGGCAAATGAATGGAGTCAAGAATTGGACGATATTGTTTCTCTTATTAAAAAAAGAAAACCACAACGTCTCTTTGGTATGCTTGAAGACCAAACGGTATTGCTTAACCCTGAGGAAATCGATTTTATCTACGCCGAAAACAGGAAGGTCTTTGCTGTTGTCAATGAAAAACGATTGGAAATTAAAATGAAGCTATATGAAGCAGAAGAAGCACTCATTATTCACGACTTTATGCGTTTTTCAAAATCAGTTATCGGAAATATAAATCAAATTCAACGATTTGAGTTAGCCTTTAATGGGAACCTATGCGTTTTTTTTCACAGTGGCAACAAAGAATACATTACAAGAAAATATGTTGCCGATATTAAAGAAAAACTTGAAATGGGAGGTAGAGGCTAATGTTTACAGCCGTTGAAGTTTTAAAAAGAAGCATGCTCGGTATTGCGTATGGAGCAATATTTACTTTTATCTTTTTAACAGTAGCAATGCTCAATAACTTACAGACGTCTGTTCGTGTTGTTTGGGAATCCATGCTTGCTAGCTTTATACTAGGTATCTTCTTTGGCCTCGCTTCATTTATTTTTGAGCACGAGGATTGGAGTCCGTTAAAGAAAACAGTTATCCATTTCAGCTTGTCCATCACCTGTTATTTTACTATAGCCCTTTTCATCGGGTGGATTCCGTTACATGTTTTAGCTATTGTTAGCACGATTTTTATTTTCATCGTAATTTATACAATCTTTTGGCTCGGTTACACAGTCTACTTCAAAAAGTTAGAAGCACGGTTAAATGATGAACTAAAGAAAGGAAAATAACTTTAGATCTACTTAATATATATGAATAAAAACGTCCTTCAAAGCTTTAACAGATAATGAAGGATGTTTTTATTTAACGGATGATAAATCGCTATCTTTTTTGTTCAAGTACATTAAAAAAGTAAAAACATAAGAAAAACCACGCTATCGAAATAATAATTGCACCGATCACATCTGTAGCAAAATGAGCATCTAGATACACCCTGCTTACAGCAACAACGAGCAACAATGTAATTAGTAAAACACACGCTCCTATTTTAAATGTGCTATTTTTAATAGATACAATCGATAGGTATATTAAAAATAAAAATAGTATTGAAGCTCGCATCGTGTGTCCACTTGGAAAGCTATACGATTGAATTTCGAATGGCATATTAAACACTTCTATGTAACGAGCAGCTTCCCCTGGGCGTTCCCGGCTAATAACCATTTTTAATAAAAAGTTTAAAACAACCCCACCTACCGACAACGTCAAGAAGAAACTAAAATGACGCCAGTTTCGTCTCCATAAAAAAATCATTCCTACGACTATGGTAAAAACTAAGATCACCTCACTTGAGCCGATCAACGAAATGTAATGCATCATCTTCGTAACAAAAGGCGTCGATTTGTAAGTCATCCAGTAAGAAATAGTTTCATCAATTAAAAATCCATTCATGCCAGATGTTAATAATACAACGATAAAAAACAAAAACATAAAGACACTCGATATAAGTAAAAAACGCTTATTTCCCTTCTGCAACCCCAATCTTATCACCTATACTTTCTTGTTGAATAAAACTCACTTTTCAATTCAACACCATTGCTTGATCCTATCCTACTTCTATATAATTTTTCCAAATTATTGCTACATACATTGCAGGAAGCAAGTATAGCAGTAGACTCTATACTAAAAACGAGTCGAATTTATAGAATCTATCCAGACAAACTCTCTCTGTTATAGTTGATAAAATATTAATTTCGACTATAATAATAAGTGTCTTTATTTTTATGGGGCATTAGCTCAGTTGGGAGAGTGCTTGCGTGGCACGCAAGAGGTCACCGGTTCAAGCCCGGTATGCTCCATTATTTAAATATCGGTTCGTATAACTACGGGCGAAATAACCTAAAAGGCTCCGGTCATCATGAAGTGATGACCGGAGCCTTTTTACTAATACTTTCCTATGCATTTACATTAGTGGTTTTACTTTGTTGCATAAAGCGAAAGCAAACTTCATTAAAAAGATAAAACCACATACCGTATAGAATCTATTAATGTCCGAGCGATATTTAATAAAACTTACTGATTCTCATTATTTTTCCATTTGTATGAATATTAATTGCCAATATGATAGAATCATCATTAATATGAACATTTCCACTACAAATAATTTTTCGTCTCAAATCATAAACGATCGACTTATTACATAGTATTGAGTTGCATCGCATTTTACATACATTTTCCTCTTAATTCAAAGAAAGCGGTATCAAAAAGCCCCATCTATTTATATACCGACAATTTCTAAAAAATTCATAGCAATGTCTTTTTAAAAAGGAGGCGTTTTAAATCACGCATATAACACTTCATTACGAGCATGCAATCGATTTTTTAGACAAAAATACACTTACACAATTACATACACCTATTCAGTTAGTACATGAGCAAATACATAACAAAACAGGACGTGGCAGCTCGTTGCTAGGTTGGGTTGATTTACCTGCGACATATAATCGAAATGAATTTGCACAAATCAGGAAGTGCGCTGCAAAAATCCAAGCAAACTCAGACATTTTATTAGTAATTGGTGTAGGCGGTTCTTACTTAGGCGCACGTGCAGCTATCGATATGCTCTCACATACTTTCACACATCTTCTGCCTAAAGAAGAACGACAGGGACCCGAGATTATCTTTGTCGGGCATCATTTAAGCTCTACCTACATGAGTCATTTAATCGACGTTTTAAAAGACAAAGACTTTTCTATTAATGTCATCTCTAAAAGCGGTACGACAATAGAGCCAGCAATTGCTTTTCGTATTTTCAAAGAGCTTATTGAAAAGAAATATGGAAAGGAAGAAGCCGCTAAGCGAATCTATGTTACAACAGACAGGGAAAAAGGCGCATTAAAATCAATCGCCAATCAAGAAGGCTATAAAACTTTTATTATTCCAAATGATATTGGTGGTCGTTACTCCGTCTTAAGTGCTGTCGGATGCTTACCTATCGCAGTATCTGGCATTTGTATTGATACGATAATGCGCGGTGCAGAGCGTGCTATGGTGGAATTGGCAGAGCCGACGTTAGAAAACAATCCAGCATATCAATATGCAGCAATTCGTAATCTATTGTATGAGCATGGAAAGCATATTGAGATTTTGGTCAATTATGAGCCACAAATGCACTTTTTTGGGGAATGGTGGAAGCAGCTGTTCGGGGAAAGTGAAGGGAAAGATGGAAAAGGGATTTTCCCTGCTTCTGTAACTAATACAACCGATCTTCACTCGTTAGGGCAATATATCCAAGATGGACAGCGTAATTTATTTCAAACCATTCTTTCTGTGCTAAAACCTAATAGAGAGATTACTATACAACACTCAAGTACGAATGTAGATGGTTTAAATTACGTATCTGGAAAAACAATTCACGAAGTTAATCAAACAGCGCTTGAAGGGACATTGTTAGCACATAAGAAAGGTAACGTGCCAAACATAGTCATTGAGTTGCCACAATTAGATGCCTATACTTTTGGCTATCTCGTATTCTTTTTCAAAAAGGCATGTGCAATTAGCGGATACCTACTTGGTGTAAATCCTTTTGATCAACCAGGTGTTGAATCGTATAAAGAAAACATGCTCGCCTTATTAGGAAAGCCGGAATTCAAAGAAAAAAGAGCACAATTAGAGAAAAGCTAAATACGTACAGCCAATTATTAATAAATAAGCACACAATTTGCATTGCCCCACTTAACAATCCTACGACCTGTTGGACGTGGGGTTTTTTAGCATTCAAACATATAGTTAGTTGAAAATACAAACGATTCAATTCTTTCTAATTAATTGAAAGATTTGGAAATAAGTGATATTATTTTCTATAAGAAACACTTTAAAATAGACCCTGTCAAGCTTCGTTTCCCTATGAAGGAAACACGTATGAAAAACGCTCCATTACTAATAAAAATCGTTTTTCTTATCCTTTGCTTATGGACAAATAAAGGGGAATTAAAGAGGAGGATTTAAATGAAGGCGGAAACAACCTTTGTACCTGGCCTAGAAGGAGTGATTGCCTCAGAGACAGCGATATCACTACTCGATACCGAGCTTGAAAAAATTGTTATAAAAGGACATGACTTAATTGAGTTATCTAAGAATAACGATTATCTAGACATCGTCCACCTTTTATTTGAAGGCTCTATACCAACAGAAAAGGAAAAAAAGCAGCTGGAAGAACGACTAAAGAAAAGTTACGATGTCCCAGCAACCATAAACGACATTTTACAAATGCTTCCGAAAAAAACCCACCCTATGGATGGTCAGCGAACGAGTATTTCTGCATTAGCGGGATTTGATGACCATATTGACGATCGCTCCCAAAAAGCAAACAACGACCGAGCATACGACGTTTTAGCAAAAATCCCCAACATCACCGTAAACAGCTACCGTATTCTTAATAAAAAGAAACCGATACAACCGCGTCACGACCTTTCATACAGCGCTAACTTCTTATATATGATTACCGAAAAGATCCCGACTGAACAAGAAATCCATATTTTTGACCGTTCCCTTTTACTATATAGCGAGCACGAAATGCCCAATTCAACCTTTGCAGCAAGAGTTATTGCTTCAACTCACTCGGATATGTATGGCGCTCTAGCAGGGGCAGTTGCATCCTTAAAGGGAAATCTTCATGGAGGCGCAAATGAAGCTGTAATGTACATGCTCCTTGATGCAAATACTGTTGCGGAATTTGAAGCATTGATAATGAAAAAACTTCATCATAAAGAAAAAATTATGGGTTTTGGTCACCGTGTATATATGAGGAAGATGGATCCACGTGCTTTAATTATGAAAGAATCGCTACGCGAGCTTTGCAAGCAAGATGGGGACTTTAAACTGTTAGAAATGTGCCAAGCTGGAGAAGACATTATGAAGCGAGAGAAAAATCTTTATCCAAACTTAGATTACTATGCTGCTCCAGTTTATTGGAAGCTTGGTATTCCGATTGAATTGTATACTCCAATTTTCTTCAGTGCAAGAACGGTAGGCCTATGCGCACATATTACGGAGCAACACTTGAACAATCGACTTTTTCGTCCACGTGTGAAATATATCGGCGAGCAGTATTAGTAGATCAACTGGGGAGTTGAATTCCGCCCGCCAACTAAAAATTTTACCATGTATTGGTCGAACAAACAATACTATTTAGAGAGGGAGAGACGATTGCACGTAGAAACAAATACGACAGATCAGCTTTTAGAAGAAATAGCAGACTACGTATTAAATAAAGAAATTTCGAGTTCGGAAGCCTATACGACTGCACATTATGTGCTTAAAGATTCCTTAGGCTGCGGAATTTTAGCACTTCGTTACCCAGAATGCACGAAAGTACTAGGACCAATCGTACCAGGGACAACAGTACCAAACGGGGCTCGCGTACCTGGTACGACATATGTACTTGATCCAGTAAAAGCAGCGTTTGACATTGGTACGGTTATACGGTGGCTTGATTATAACGACACCTGGTTGGCTGCTGAATGGGGCCACCCATCCGACAATTTAGGCTGTATTTTGGCAATCGCCGACTATGTGAGTCAGCAACGCTTAGCCCAAGGAAAAGACCCTTTAACTGTTCACTATGTACTGGAAATGATGATCAAAGCACATGAAATCCAAGGAATTCTTGCTCTAGATAATAGCTTCAACCGAGTCGGTTTAGACCACGTACTCCTTGTAAAAATCGCTTCTACAGCTGTAGCAACCAAAATGCTCGGCGGTGGACGTGAAGAAATCATTAACGCGCTTTCCAATGCTTGGATTGATAATGCTAGCTTACGAACGTATCGTCATGCACCAAATACAGGCTCAAGAAAATCGTGGGCTGCAGGAGATGCAACGAGTAGAGCAGTTTTTTTCAGCTTAATGGCCGTCAAAGGGGAAATGGGATATCCAAGTGCACTTACAGCCGCTAACTGGGGCTTTCAAGATGTGCTGTTTAACGGAAAAACTGTAACCCTAGCAAGACCGCTGGATTCGTATGTAATGGAAAATGTGTTGTTTAAAGTATCCTATCCTGCTGAGTTTCACGCACAAACAGCAGCTGAAGCAGCTATTCAATTGCACCCACTCGTAAACGGACGATTAAAAGAAATCGACAAAATCATCATCTCTACACACGAGTCTGCGATACGAATTATCGATAAAACCGGTCCACTAAATAACCCGGCAGACAGAGATCACTGTTTGCAATACATTACTGCGATTGCATTAATGGAAGGGCATATTGTAGCAGAGCATTATGAGCATGAGTTTGCAGCTAATCCATTAATTGACGAGCTGCGAAGCAAAATGGTCGTTACAGAAAACGAGCAATATACAAAGGACTATTTAAATCCGGATAAACGTTCGATTGCTAATGCTGTTCAAGTACAATTTACAGACGGTACAGCAACAGAAATGATCGAAAGCGAATACCCTCTTGGTCATCGATTTAGAAGGGATGAAGCATACCCAAAAATTAATGAGAAATTCACAGAAAATGTATCCGTCCATTACACAGTAAAACAACGTGAAAAGATTGAAGCTGCTTTTGCAGACTACGATAATCTAACTTCAATGAACGTAAATGAATTTATTGATTTATTTGTTCAACGGTAATGTTTCCGACTTTTATTTTACAGGGAATGACTAAACAGAGAAGCTTTTAGTCCAATACCTACAGCCTAGATTAGAGGAGGTTTATCCATGGCTTGGATCGTTGATCAACCATCTTCGCAGGAAATTTTAGCAGATCGTTTTAAGCAGCTTATAAATGAAGAATCAGTCTTACAAATACCCGGCGCTCATGATGCTATGGCAGCCCTTATTGCCAAAAGCACAGGATTTTCAGCACTTTATTTATCTGGAGGAGCTTATACAGCTAGCAAAGGACTCCCTGACTTAGGGATTGTAACATCGACAGAGATAGCCGATCGTGCAAAAGACTTAGTTCGTGCAACCGATTTACCTGTACTCGTTGATATTGATACCGGATTTGGTGGTGTATTGCACGTTGCCCGAACAGCACGAGAAATGGTAGAAGCGAACGTAGCTGCTGTTCAAATTGAAGATCAAAAACTCCCTAAAAAATGCGGCCACCTTAATGGTAAACAACTTGTTCCAAAAGAAGAAATGGCTCAAAAAATTAAAGCAATTAAAGAGGTAGCCCCTTCGCTTGTTGTAATAGCTCGTACCGATGCCCGTGCGGTAGAAGGGATAGACGCAGCCTTCCAACGTATTGAAGCTTATATTGAAGCAGGTGCAGACGGCATCTTTCCTGAAGCCCTTCATACAGAAGATGAATTTCGTCTATTTGCCAATAAAGTTAACGTTCCACTCTTAGCGAATATGACTGAATTCGGTAAAACACCGTTCATTAAAGCAAGCACATTTGAAGCGTTGGGCTATGCGATGGTTATTTATCCTGTTACTTCATTACGGGTCGCCGCAAAAGCATACGAACGGATATTTAACCTAATTATAAAGGAAGGCTCTCAGGAAAATGGCGTTTCGAACATGCAAACAAGGAAAGAACTGTACGCTACGATTGGTTTAGAGGATTTTGAAGCGTTGGACGAAGCAATTGCCAAGACAATATTGCCAGAGGGACCGTCCCATCGTTAATTGTTGTACATTCAGCTGGCTACGATGATTCTCTTAAAAAATATGGAGAGTCATCGTTTTTTCTCGAGCGATTACGCAGTCGTATGTTTTATATAATTTCTCGCTCGTACATTTTCAGCGATAGAAATATGTATTGCTGGAACATGGACACGATTCGTAACGTACGAATACAAAAGTTTGCTTTTTTCATTCATTTATACATATACATCTCGTTATGCTTCTAACAGGAAGTTTACTCTCATGCTATACTCATATATACAATTTAAATGTATTTTTATTTTACTTTGGTTTGTAACTAGGAGGCTACAATTGATGAAACACGTATATTCATCGTTCAAGGAAGCTGTTGCTGATATTAAAGATGGCGCTACAATTATGGTTGGGGGATTTGGTCTTTGTGGAATTCCTGAAAACGCGATACTTGCACTCGTAGAAAAAGGGGTAAAAGATTTAACAATTATTTCCAACAACTGCGGAGTAGACGATTGGGGCCTAGGACTATTACTTAAGAACAAACAAATTAAAAAAATGGTTGGCTCCTACGTTGGCGAGAACAAGGAATTTGAACGTCAAGTACTTGACGGCATTATTGATGTAGAACTCACGCCACAAGGTACACTTGCGGAAAAAATTCGTGCTGGCGGAGCAGGCATTCCTGCTTTTTACACTCCTGCCGGTGTTGGAACCCCAATTGCTGAAGGGAAAGAAATTCGAACGTTTCATGGAAAGGAATATATATTAGAAGAAGCGTTAACCGCGGATTTCAGTATTGTAAGAGCGTGGAAAGCAGATCAGATGGGCAACTTAATTTATAATAAAACAGCACAAAATTTCAATCCAATTATAGCCGCTGCCGGTAAAGTAACAATTGCTGAAGTGGAAGAACTTTATGAAGCAGGTACACTTGATCCGAACATCATTCATACACCTAGTATATACGTTCAACGTATCGTACAAGGAAAACAAGAAAAACGAATCGAAAGAAGAACGGTAACAGCTTCATAAAAATAAATACGACGATTTAGTACGTTTTTTTAAGAAGGGAGCGATAGCTATGACGATGAGTAAAGTAAACGTTCGTGAAAAGATTGCGAAACGGGCAGAAAAAGAAATACATGATGGTTTCTATGTAAATTTAGGTATTGGCATGCCTACGTTAGTAGCTAACTATATATCTAATAACAAACAAGTAGTGCTACAATCCGAAAATGGATTGCTTGGTATAGGGCCATACCCATCAGAATCTGAAATTGACCCAGACCTAATCAATGCAGGAAAAGAAACCGTTACAACGATACCAGGTGCCGCATTTTTTGATAACGCCGAATCGTTCGCCATGATCCGGGGTGGCCATATTGATGTAGCTATTCTTGGCGGAATGGAAGTATCCGAAACAGGCGATCTCGCCAACTGGATGATTCCTGGAAAAATGATTAAAGGCATGGGGGGCGCGATGGATCTCGTGCATGGTGCCAAAAAAGTAATTATCATTATGGATCACACTACGAGAGCTGGTAAACCAAAAATTCTAAAAGCATGCACACTCCCACTTACAGGAAAAGGCGTTGTAAATAAAATTATTACAGAAAGAGCTGTTATGAAAGTAACAAAAAAAGGCCTTCATTTAGAAGAAGTTGCTAAAGGGTATACGGTTGAAGATATAATCGATACGACAGAAGCCTCGGTAATCGTTGATGAAAATGTAAAGCTTGATGCGTATTAAACATCGACAATACTACAGACATGTTCAATTTCTATCTACTGAAATAAATCATATATTTGAGTCAATTTCATAATTGCCATTTTTAAAAAATCACAAAACAACAGAATTCTAAAGCCCACTTAAAAATTTAAAGCTAGATTGGTGTCTGCTGTGTTCCATCCGGATCGACTCCGCTTTCCGCAGGCAACGCCTCAACTAATTTTAAACGTTTTTACCGAAACTTTTAAAGTGGATTTTCGGCTGTTGCTTTACCTGCAGGAGTCTGCGTGGATCCGAATTCCACACAGACGAGTTGGTGTTGCTATGCAACCTCTGTTTCTTGGTTATAGATAGGCAAGTTAACTTCTCTTTCAGCCTTTTCTTTTACCCATTGTTCACGCTCTTCCTTTGATTGACGCCCACGTTTCTTAGGTTCAGATTTGTTTTTTTCTTCTTTGGCGGAGCCTGATCGCGAGCCTCACAATGGGTTGCAGCAATCGCGACAGTATCTCATTGATATAGCCTGCTTTGATTGCTTGAAGAACAAGACTTTCTTGGACTTTCTCTAAAGTACTCGATTCACTCAATTTCGATAAGCGTCGAGAAAAGAAGCCTCAGATGGTATTTCGTCAGATTCTAAAAAAACACAGTTGATTTTAAAAGCTATGTCATGGTTAAGGCGTCTAATTAAATCTTTTATTGTCGGAATTCGTTTAACATAGCGTATAAATACAGATATTATGGGCTTGGAATTATAAAATTCACTCATTTATTTAACACACTGCCACACTGCGAAAAAGCGTATGAAGAAATGGAGTACACTACCATTCTTCATCCGCTTTCTTCCATTCACTATGCTATTATGGGTATCCATAAAATATTGTAGAAGGATAAATTTTCTAACATTACCGCTCATCGAATATACGTGCTTTCCGCGGTCGAATGGTGAGCCTCCGCTTGCTACGCATTGTAGGGTCTCACCTTTCTCTATCTTTCCGCTGGAACTTTCTCTGAAGAAGTCTCGCATATCCATTCGCTCATGTTGGAGAGCCTTCCTCATTTTCTATACATAAATCCGAAAATCCACTATTTTTCAATAACTGAATGTGTAATACTTACATTTACTCCCCCTAAATCGGGACTATTTTGAACGGACACTACATAGGATTCATTTGCTTTTTGCCCCATAAATACTTCCATTTCTATGCCGGCATCCGTCATAGCAGCTGTCATTTGATCAACACCTTCATGTGAATCTCCATCTGCAATATTTTCAAAGTCACCACTTGCAAAATAATCGGAGTATAACTTTACTATATCATCATAATTGCCATCAGATAAAAAATTGACCGATGAACCTCTTTCTGTATCGTTATCAATAGAAGCACTAGATACGATCGTTATATCATCTGGAATAGGTATATCTGAAGGAAACCCTTCTGGAATTTCAGAATTGACCCCAATATTTAAATCGCCATCCTCTCCACTGATTGTCATCGACCCTTCATCTTTATCAATATTTATGGCCGCCTCTTTACCTTCATCATTCGTTATCGTTGCGCCATCTTTTGATATTTCAACGGACTCGCCATCTTCGCCTATTGGAATATTACATCCTGTCAACAAACTAATAAGTACGAAAAGTACACCTATGCTAAAATGCTTCATCGCACATAACTCCTTCTATAAAGATTTATTAAATCATTGTTTATTTTAAAGCATGAAGGTTAAGACGAGGTTAAGTCATAGAAATTTTATGCATATTTGGCGAGCATTTCAGTTGAACGGAAATAGAGAACTTATTAAAAAGCCAATTTTAAAATTGCAAAAGAAAGTGTGAACGCGATAGTACTTCCAATCAGTCTGTTACAAAATTTAAAATAAATTGTACGAAAAGCAGAAAAGGAATATTACATACGATCCTGCTAAAAATCCTCTCACAATTTTCGTCAATCCAAATTTGTAAATAATGGTATAAAAAAAGGTTCTTGTCAAATGACGTTAGTGAATTGATTGAGTCACGTATTTGTGGGTGTTATTTTAAGAAGTTAAAAAACCTCTCTTTGTATTCGTTAATTTAATATTGATTCCTACCGACCGCAGTAGATATACACTACGCTTTCCGTGCCCGCGGAAAGCATCCACCTGCAGTGAAAATCAACGGTGTTATTCATGTGTATATCGTTCGAAGTAAAATTGATCACATATTATCGAGTTAGATTCGTGCATCTGTTCCCCCACAAATATTTTACTCATACTGGTGAATTTCCCTCACATTTCCCTGCCAAAAAGTAATGTGTTTTTCTTAACCAATGTCATATATTGGTAAGTTTAGCTGGAATAAACTTGGTCATGATTCCTTGATGTTTCTTAATTTGAATAGAATCTTCTACAATCGTAATGTTTTTATCTTGTATATTGAGTAAAACTTTTCTATTTTTATACTGAAAAATAGTGTTAGTGAATTTTCTTCACCAACACTATTTATTGTAGAGTCAAAAAAGAGCGGTGTCTCATGATAAATGACTTCATGATGACACTACTCTTTTTTCGTTTAGTTATTCTTAAGACAGCCTTTAATAAGAGCATGAAAGACATCATGCCTGTGCGATCTTTGTATTTATTAGTAGTAAGCTAACAAACCTTTTAATAACCGCTTCCTTTGCCACCTTTGACAATCTCTTTACCAGAGCTTGCGCCAATTCGAGTAGCTCCTGCTGCAATCATACTTCTTGCCGTGTCTAAATCTCTTACACATGCGGAAGCCTTCACGCCAATATCTGGTCCTACAGTTTCTCGCATTAATGCAATATCTTCTGGCGTTGCACAACCTGGTCCAAATCCTGTTGATGTTTTTACGAAGTCAGCACCAGCCATTTTAGAAAGCATACAAGCCTTCTTCTTTTCTTCATCGGTTAAAAAGCCGGTTTCAATAATAACTTTAACTACGGCCTGGCCACCAGCAGCTAGAACGACACCTTCAATGTCTTTTTTAACCGTATCGTGGTCGCCTGATTTCAAGGCACCGATGTTAATAACCATATCAATTTCTGTAGCCCCAGATGCAATTGCATCTCGCGTTTCTGCAATTTTTGTAAAGGTGCTTGTTGCACCTAGTGGAAAGCCGATTACAGTTGTTATTCCAACGTTTGTTCCAGCAAGTTGTTTCGCTGCTGTTGGAACCCAGCCAGGGTTTACACAAACTGTCGCAAATTGAAACTCCGCTGCTTCCTCACATAATGTAATAATTTGTTCTTTTGTAGCTTCAGGTTTTAATAATGTATGGTCAATCATCCGGGCGATTTGCGCACCAGTGATTAGTTGATTTTGATAAACGGCTGGCTTACTTTGCGCCGCTTTGTTTTCGTTATTTTCCTTTGTACTGCTCGTATTTGATATTTTACTCATTACCTGTGCAGTAATTTGTTCAACCAATTTGTCCATTTCCACACTCACCTGAACTCACCTCCGATGTATTTTCTGATTTTTAACGTTATTGTTCCTCAATTTTATCTACAATTCCTACAATAATAGCATCGACAGCGCCTTCTGGATCATTCAGTATTTTTCTCGCTGATCCGCCTTCTTCAAGGATAAGTACATAATCGCCAATTCCTGCTTGTGCACGATCAACAGCAATAAAAGAATCTCCAACTGTCTGTCCGTTATGATCGACCGGCTCGACAACCATCAATTTTAATCGGTAGTGGCTTTCTGTTTTAGCAGTAGCAACTACATTGCCGATTACTTTAGCAAGCTTCATTATAGCTTAGGTAGCATTTTTTCAACTTCTTGATGTGGGCGTGGAATAACATGTACGGACAAGAATTCGCCTACACGACCAGCTGCCTCTGCTCCTGCTTCCGTAGCAGCTTTAACAGCTCCTACATCTCCACGTACCATTACTGTTACAAGGCCACCACCGACTTGAACTTTTCCTACTAATTCTACGTTTGCTGCTTTCATCATTGCATCCGCTGCTTCAACTGCACCTACTAATCCTTTTGTTTCAATCATTCCTAATGCATTATTCATTCTTATTTCCTCCTTAGTCTTGTATATTATACGTATCAATAATTCCCATAATTCCTGCGTCAGACGGTACTAGCGGTTTATACTTCTTTAGTGGCAAGCTCGATTCTCCGCTTTTTGCTAAGTATACGAGATCGTCTTTTCCCGCTTGCCCCATTGTATCGATCGCTATTTGTAATTTCCCTTTCGGTGTAAGGTCATCTTTTAAAGGCTGTACGACCAATAATTTCAAGCCGTTTAATCCTTCATCTTTCTGTGTACACACGACGTTGCCAACGACTTTGCCGATATACATAACAAAGACCTACTTTCCGCGGCCAATAAAACGACTTTCAATCTCCATGATCTTTGTTACTCTGCGATCATGACGTCCTCCTGAAAAATCAGTTTCAAGCCACTTTTTTACCATTTGAACAGCTAATCCAGGCCCTAAAGTTTGTCCGCCGATGGAAAGGACATTCGCATTGTTATGATCTCTACTGTTAATGATCGAACTAATATCCCAGCAAACCGCACAGCGAACACCTGGTACTTTGTTAGCTGTCATCGCACTGCCTATCCCAACGCCGTCGATAATGATTCCAACGTAATCTTCGTTTGTCGCGACACTTTCAGCTACTAAAAATGCAATATCAGGATAATCAACGGATTCACCATCATAGCACCCGAAATCAACAAGCTCATATCCTATTGCAGTTAATTCTTTCTTTATTTTTTCCTTTAGTTCAAATCCTCCATGATCACTGCCAATAGCGATCTTCTTCATTATCTATCCATCCCCTTACAACACGCTTGAACAATTTGGGTAAAATCGTCAGCGACTAAACTAGCGCCTCCAACAAGAAAGCCATCAATATCCTTCATATTTGCTAAAGCACTCGCATTAGTCGGCTTCACTGAGCCACCGTATAAAATCGGAAGGGCATTTGCTAACGAGCCATATTTAGTATAAATACTTTTTCGAATCGCTTCATGAACTGCTTGTGCGTCCTCTGGTGAAGCAGAACGTCCACTGCCTATCGCCCATACTGGCTCATATGCAATTATGACGCTTGATACATCTTGCAGTCCTTCTAATGCATGAAGTAATTGCTGATTAACGACTTCATTAGTAAGTTGTTGTTCTCGTTGTTCAATTGTTTCCCCGACACATATAATAGGATTTAGACCTTTTTCCAATGCACGCTTTATTTTTTCATGAATCATAGCGTCGGTCTCTCCAGCAGCACGACGTTCGGAATGTCCAACAAGTACATACTCACAACCAATGTCTTGAAGCATTTCCGATGAAATTTCTCCGGTATGTGCTCCTTCATGTGCTGTGTGTAAGTTTTGCGCACCGATTCCAATCGATTTCTTGTTCGCATTTAATAATGCTTTTAATGGATAAAGCAAAGTATATGGTGGGCAAATAACAACATCGCTCGGGCTCTGTTCAGTCTCTAACTGGTTAATGAAAGCAACTGCTTTTTCAAGCGTCATATTCATTTTCCAGTTTGCGATTACGAGTTGACGCCTGTTTGTATGATCAAATGCCTTTGTCTTTAAAGCATCTTTTACTGCTTGTCGGACAATATCTTTTACATGTTGCTCCAATGACATTTCCATCTACCTACTTAGAAGCCGGTAAAATTGATTCTACTTCACTATTTGGACGTGGGATGACATGGACAGAGATAAGCTCACCTACACGTTGGCAAGCTTCAGCGCCAGCTTCTGTTGCCGCTTTTACTGCACCAACATCGCCACGTACCATTACGGTTACGATGCCTCCACCTACTAATTCTTTTCCTACTAATTCAACGTTTGCTGCTTTCACCATTGCGTCTGATGCTTCGATTGCACCTACTAATCCTTTTGTTTCAATCATTCCTAATGCTTCTCTTGTCATTGTATTTCCTCCTTTAGTTTGGCTTGCTGCTTTTGTTTTTGAATTCTTTTGCTTAGGAGCTGTCTTTTGCGCTTTTTCTTCCTTTTGTTTCTCGCTCACCTATGTCACTCCTTATATAATTCTTAATCCATCAACGAGTACACAACGGCGTTGCCTAGTAAACGTTTTAGCTGAAGTTAATCCTTCGCCCGTTGGACCTGCAATCGTTAATGTTGTAAATCCTTCACTGTCAACGCCTAATCCAGCAACGGATGGGCCATTTGCAACAAAAATGGTTGCTTCAATCTTTTGAGCCATTTTTGTTACATTTGCGATGTTTTGAGAATGCATCATCGCCGTATGACGATTTCCCTTTTCAGCCTTATATGCCAATTCAATTGCTTTGTCCACGCAAGGAACTTTAACAATCGGTAAGATTGGCATTAGCATTTCCGTTTGAACTAACGGATGATCAAAAGTTGTTTCTGTAATGATCAGCTTAACGGAAGGTTCGGCTGGCAACCCTGCTGCTGCAAGTAAAACAGAAGCATCTTTACCGACAAAATCTTTGTTCGGATAAAAGCGGCCATTTTTTTCTGTTAAAACAACCTTCAATAACTTGTCCAATTGATAGGATTTCAGTTCAACAGCATGGTTTTTAACCATTTCTGTTTTAAGCTTCATCGCTACCTCTTCGACGACAAGTACTTCCTTTTCTGCTGTACACAAAATATTGTTATCAAAGCTAGCACCAAACACGATATCCTTTGCCGCTTTAGCAATATCTGCCGTTTCATCCACAACAGCAGGTGGATTTCCTGGGCCTGCAGCGATGACCTTTTTCCCTGTACGCATTGCAGCACGAACAACTGCGCCGCCGCCTGTAACGACCAAGGCATTAATTTCTGCATGATTCATTACTTCCTGACTCGTATCTATTGTAGGATCTGCAACAGATGTCAAGACGTTTTCTGGCCCTCCTGCTTGTACAATCGCTTCATTTAATAACTGCATTGCTCGCAAGGAAACTCGCTTTGCACTTGGATGTGGATTGTATACTACCACATTGCCGGCTGCTACAAGTGAGATACTGTTATTAATAATTGTTGCGCCTGGGTTTGTCGTTGGAGTAATCGCTCCAAATATGCCAATTGGTGCATATTCAACAAGTGTAAGACCTTTATCGCCGGTATATGTTGTACTATTTAAATCCTCAATACCAGGTGTTTTTTCTGCTGCTAGCACATTTTTAGCTATTTTGTCACGTACTCGTCCTAAGCCCGTTTCTTCAACAGCAAGCTTAGCTAGTGCCTCTGCATGTTCTAAGCTCGTTTCTCTCATTCGTTCAATCATCTTTTTTCGTGTTTCTAAAGATATCGACTTCAGCTTCTTATTCGCTTCTTTTGCGGCTTGGACTGCTTCATCTACTGTTGCAAACACGCCTTTGCCAAATGAAACTGCTTGATCATGCTGAGTTGCTTTGTTTTCACTTGGCTGCTCAATCTTTTGGATTACTTTTTCAACCAATGCTTGAATATCTTTTTCGCTTATATTCATTTGCTCTCACCTACTTTCCTTTATTTGCCTGGAACGTCATCTTTCCTGCAATTTCAATATGATCAATCACACCTACAATCGCAGAATCGACTGGTGTATCCTTCGTAATATTTGTTTGACGTGCTGAGCTTCCACCAACAACCATTACAACTTCACCTACACCTGAACCGACCGTATCAATACTGACAAGAGGCTTTCCGTCGGGCTTCAATGTTTCCATATCTAGGGGCTGGACGACGAGCATTTTCTTTCCGGTAAGCTGTTCCACTTTCGATGTTGCAACAACACTTCCTACTACTTCGCCAACAATCATTGTTCATCTCTCATTTCTTCGTTTCCTTTTTGATTGCCATCCCTAATTCTCTCGCCGCGTCCTTTGCCATAGGGGTGACAATACTTTGAGCTGGAATCGTTACTTCCTTTTCCCCGTCTCTCACCAATTCTTCAATATGTTTAGCTAGGACTAGTGGCCTGCGGTTCTTTTCTTTTGCTAACACACTGCTTATTTTAGCTGCTACTTTATTTTGCGAACAAAAAGTAACACCATCTCCCATTAACTGTTTCATATAGTTTTGAACTTTTTTTTCAATAGATGGTTTAGGAAAGAAAAGGGAGCTTCTTTTTCGAATGATTTGATCTTGTCCGAGTATAACTGGCTTGCCTTCTAATAGCATGTGCAACGTAAGCCAGATCGGTTTCGTATCATCAATTAATAAGGAAAGCTTCGCTAGAAAACCATGACTAATCGTTGGAACATATAAAAGATCAAATTCATTAACTAACAGCTTCCGTTCATTTTCCGCAACTCGCGCTACATTTATTACCGGAACATTCTCATCCGGTTGAAAGTCTTCATTAGTAACTGCAAGCGTCAGATTATATGTAGCAGCTAATTGATTCAAATGTTGCATATCATAGATGCTAGATTCCTCTGGGAGTAATACTAATATTTGCTCTGCACGATTGCTTCTGTCTTGCTGCAAAAATTCATGAATCGTTTGTTTTACGATTGACACTACATAATCTCTCAATTTACTCAGCTCCTGCATTCATTAAAAAGCCGACTTGGCCATTTTTAACGTTGGCGGCATTTGCTTCGTCAAAATCGATATGCATCTCGAGCTTAAAATTTGGCGAAACCCGAATTAACGTCTGGTGAAGTGTTACACTTCGTTCTCCTGGTAGATAAACATCTACATAATCGCCATCATTTACTCCAAAATACGTTGCTTCATCCGTATGCATATGAATATGTCTCGCGGCACAAATAAGTCCTTTTTTTACTTTCAATTGTCCTTTAGGTCCTTGAAGTGTAAATGCCGGTGTTCCTTCGATATCACCCGAATTACGAATCGGCGGTTTAATACCGAGCACGAACCCATCGTTTAGCGACACTTCTACTTGCGTATCTCCTCTGGCTGGCCCTAGAATGCGTACGTTTTGCAGCTTCCCTTTAGGGCCAATCACGGTTACTGTTTCGTTACAAGCAAACTGGCCTGGCTGTGAAAGTGGTTTAAGCTTTGTCAACTCGTAGCCTTTACCAAACAATCGTTCAACTGCTGCTTTTGAAAGATGTACGTGCCGATTAGAAACACCGATAGGAATCTCTTTTTGCTGTGATTGCTCTTGTTGCATTAATACTTCTGAAACTGTCTCTTTTACGATGTTAACAAGTTGATTATGATCCATTGCACCCTCCCTTTCTTATCCTAGCTGTTTTTAACGAGTGCTTCTGCAGTATATTGATCTGTAATAAACACATTTGCAAAACGACCATGCAATGCACCAGTTATACTGTCCAGTTTTCTCGACCCGCCAGCGATTAAAATGGACGCTTCCTTTTTCGCCAGTAAATCAAGATTAATACCGATCGTTCGAGCATTTAAATCTGCACTGCATAATTCTCCTTGAAGATTAAAGAAGCGAGAACAAATATCTCCTACCGCCTGTTTCTCCTCTAGAACTTCCAAGTCATTCGTATTAAAGTATCCTGCTTTAATTAATGTGGAGTCCTCATGCTTATCTCCAACTGTAAATAAAGCAATGTTCGACTTTTGGCCAAGCTCGAGAACATTGGAAATATGTCGATCGGCAACGATGATTTCCTTCATATCTTCTCTTTCTACAATGGCAGGAAGAGGCAAAAAGTATGGAGACGTATTATATGCAGCTCCAAAGTAATTCAAAATTTCAGCAGCGTACGTATTAGATTGAGAATGAGAAATACCACCGTTTAACTGAACAACATCTACATGATGTACATGTTTTTTTGCCATATTTTTTGCTACTTCGTATAATGTGGTTCCCCACGATAATCCGATAATATCTCCATCCGTCACTGTTTTGTAAAGATAATCTGCCGCTTTCGGACCGAGATATTTTTTAATTACATTTTCATCGTTTGTGGGAACGTTTACAACAATACATTCCTTCAACCCAAACCGATGTTTCAATTGCTCGGCATATTTTTGTTCATCTTCGATCGTATCTATAATGCGAATTTGAACAATTCCCTTATCTTTTGCTTCTTGTAAAAGTCTAGAAACCGATGGACGAGATACGCCAAGCTGGGCAGCTATTTCCTTTTGGCTATATCCCAATTGGTAGTACATTTTCGCCGCTTTAATAACACGTTCCATCATTTCCCACCTAACTAATGCAATCCCTATCTAACATGTAATGCACGCTGTATACAGATAAACCTGTATCGTGAACGTTTGTTCAAATGTACTTGAACGTTTGTATTCATTTTACCGCTTTACCTGACATTAATCAATGGTTTGTTTCATAAAAGTTAGTAAAGTTACAAAATAAAAATAGGCTCCTATGTAGTATTCAAAGCAAAATATACTTTTATACTACATAGGAGCAACTCATTGTTACATTTTATTTATGGGCAGAAAGAAATTGTTCCAAATCCTCTTTATAAGGCATTGCTGGTGCGGTACCAATCTTTGTAACTGAAAGTGCCCCAACCGCATTTGCTCGAATGACCGCTTCGTCTAACGGAAAGCCGTCTGCAATAAAGGTAGCAAAAGCCCCGTTAAAAGCATCGCCAGCACCCGTTGTGTCAACAGCCTCGACCTGGAATGCTTGAACAAACCGGCCTTCGTCTGTCCCATCGTGAATAAAGCACCCTTTTTTTCCAAGCGTAATGATAACGGTTTGTACTCCTTTTTCCTGCAAAATTGCTGCAGCCTCTCTTGCTGAAGCTTCATCGTTTACTTCCACACCGGTAAGTAGGGTTGCCTCTGTTTCGTTTGGTGTAATATAAGTGACTTTGGATAATAGCTCAGCTGTTACTTCTTGATATGGAGCTGGATTTAAAATAATCGTTTTACCCAATTGTTGTGCTTGCTCTACCGTAGCTTCTACTGCTTCCATAGATGTTTCAAGCTGGAGTAGCACAACATCTGCCTTTTCAAAATCAGCTTTCGCTTTTTCCACATCCGATTTTGTAATTTTTCCACAAGCCCCCGGCGCTACAACAATCATATTTTCACTAGAATCATCCACCGCTATTAACGCTGTACCGGTTACTTCTTCTGGATGTCGGGAAATATGTGTCGTTTCAATGCCTTCGTTTTCAAAGTTTTTAATTGCTTCGTCCCCAAATATGTCTTTTCCAACTTTTGTTAGCATCGTTACATTGGATCCAAGTCTTGCAGCGGCTACAGCTTGATTGCCACCTTTACCACCAGGGCCCATACGAAACGGGCCACCAAGTACGGTTTCTCCAGCACTTGGAATGTGAGGAGTTCGGCTCATTAAATCAACTACATAGCTTCCGACAACAGTTATATTTGCCAAAACAACCACCTGCTTATCGAGTTTTTACTTCGTCTACATTCTCTTCCGTTACGAGCGTATTTTCTAGTGTAATCATTTCTTCTACTTCTTCACCGTCTAACGTTTTGATTGCAGCATTTATTGCTTCACGACCTAAGAAAAATGGTGGCTCTGCAATTGTTGCATCTAAACGACCTTCACGAATTGCTTCCATCGCTGGATCAATTGCGTCTGTACCAATAATTTTAATGTCATCCAAACGACCTGCTGACTCGATAGCAGACAACGCACCAAGTACCATTTCATCATTCGCAGCGTATACCGCATCTATTTCGTCATTTGCCTGTAAAATATCTTCCATTACAGATAATGCCTCACCACGATCGAAGTTAGCCGATTGACTTGCAATAATTTCAATACCTTCGACCCCTGACATATGATCGTTAAAACCTTTACTACGATCCTGACCTACGTTCGTTCCAAGAATACCTTGGATTTCAACAACTTTACCTTCGCCACCTAATGCTTCTTCCAAATAAGATGCAGCAATTCCACCAGACTTCAATGCATCAAAGCCAACATGTGCAACAATTTCACCATCAGAAGCTTGACGGTCAACCGTAATTACCGGTACATTCTGATCATTCGCAAGTAGTGCTGCTTGTCCTGCTGCATCACTATCTACTGGGTTAAGAATGAGCAGGTCAATACCTTGTTGTAACAAATTTTCTACATCAGACATTTGTTTACCTGGATCACCTTGAGAATCCGTAACAACTAAGTTTATTCCATTTTCTTCTGCTGTTGCTTCTGCTCCATCTTTTAAGTCAACAAAAAACGGGTTGTTCAACGTATTTACTGCTAAACCAATTTTAATATCGCCAGAAGCGTCGTTCGTGTCGCCTGAAGAATCTTTTTCCGTGTCATCATTTCCACCACAAGCTGCTAATGCTAAAAGTAAAACAAGTGCTAACGTACTAAGTATCTTTTTCATGATTTCGTCCTCCTAATAATTTACTTTTTTAGATTGGCTAACTTACTATCAATTAATACCGCAGCTAAAATTACTAACCCTTTTGCAATGTCTTGATAGAATGGAGATACATTCGTCAAATTCAAAATGTTGTCCAGTACTCCCATAATCAATGCACCAATTAATGTCCCGGTTACACCACCCCTTCCACCAGAAAGACGTGTACCTCCAATTATGACTGCAGCAATTGCATCCAGCTCCATCCCTGCACCAGCGTTCGGCTGTGCAGACATAAGCCGAGATGTATATATTAAAGCGGAAATAGAAGCAAAGAGCCCAGCTAATGAATAAACTGCAATTTTCACTTTATCAACAGAGATCCCTGCGAGTCGTGATGCTTCTTCATTTCCACCAATTGCAAAAATGTACCTTCCAAACGTCGTATGCTTCAGTACCCAGTACATAATGATAAAAATAACGAGCATAAGCACAATTGGGAACGGGATACCGAAAATATCACCTGCTCCTATAAACCGAAAGCTTGAGTTACTGACAACAATTGGATTCCCTTGCGTAAAAACAAGGGTCATCCCCCGTGCAATTACCATAACAGCTAAAGTAGCAATAAATGCTGGAACTTTTCCTTTTGATATAATGAAGCCATTAAATGCTCCTAAAACAATCCCTACAAGTAAACAGGCAATAATAGCGATCGGCAATGCTACTCCTGCTGTAATTACACCTGCTAAAACAGCTCCAGAAAATGCCATAACGGAACCGACGGATAAATCAATCCCAGCTGTTAAAATAACAAGTGTCATCCCAACAGACATAATCGCAATAATTGATACTTGCCTGAACACATTAAATAAGTTACTCGTCGTTAAAAATGCGTCCGACAAAAAACTTGCAACGATAAGTAATAAAGCAAAAATCAATAACACACGGTACTTATCAAGGAGCAGTACAATCTGTATCCACTTTTGTTTTTTTTCTGTACCTTTTGTATTATCCACTTGCTTCACCTCCTGTAGCATATTTAAAAATCTTTTCTTGTGTTGCTTCTTCTGCCTGAAGCTCCCCGCTTAGCTTCCCTTCGTGCAAAACAATTGTACGATGGGCCATGCCGAGCAGCTCTGGCATTTCTGATGAAATTAATATTATCGAAATACCTTCATCTGTTAAATCTTTAATAATTTTATAGATTTCCGTTTTTGCTCCAATATCAATTCCTCGAGTTGGCTCGTTTAAAATAAGCAGTTTAGGGTTCATCTGCAACCACTTGCCAAGCACAACCTTTTGTTGGTTTCCACCACTCAAAGTACCTACTTCTACGGATGGATGATGGACTTTTACTTGTAACGCTTTCACCCATTTCTGAACAACTGCATCCATCTTCCCTTTGTTTAAAATCCCTGCTTTTGCAATCTTTCTGTAAAAAGGAAGCAATAAATTTTCGTATACGGATAAATCCAAAATAAGCCCTTCTCCCTTGCGATCATCCGTTACTAATGAAATTCCTGCATCAATTGCTTGTTTTGGCGTCGTAATCGTCTGCCCAAATAAGTTTACAGAGCCACTTTGAATTTTCATTAGACCGAATAATGCTTTGGAGAGCTCCGTTTTCCCAGATCCTAGTAGTCCAGCTATGCCAAGCACTTCTCCTTTACGAACCGAGAACGTTATATCCGTTAAACAGTTTTTTACGGTTAGGTTTTTCACTTCCATAATTACATCTTCACTCGATTTGCTTCGCTCAGGAAATAAATCGGTAATATCACGCCCTACCATCATGGAAACCATTTTATCTTTCGTTACATTTTCGACTTTTTCCGTACCGATATACTCCCCATCCCGAAGCACAACGATTCGATCAGCAACCTGCACAACCTCATCCAGACGATGAGTAATAAAAATGATTCCTAAGCCGCTTTCACGTAATGTATCCATTAATTGCAACAACGTTTGTGTTTCCTTATCGTTTAGCGTTGCAGTCGGCTCATCCATAATTAAAACTTCTGAATCGAAGGATAATGCCTTAGCAATTTCAATCAGCTGCTGTTCTGCCACGGAACAATCTGCTATTGGTGTTTCTGGTGCCAAGTGCGTAATACCAACCTTTGAAAGGACTTTTTTCGTTTCCTCTCGCATTTGTTTCCAATTAATAATACCGTTCATTTTCATCTTTTCTCTACCAAGAAAAATATTCTCAGCAATTGATAAGTCCGTTATCAAGTTAAATTCTTGGTGAATAATACTAATTTTCAACTCTTGAGAGTGCTTCGGATTAAGGATCGTAACCTTATTTCCGTTTAAGTAAATGTCCCCAGCTGTCGGGCTATAAACGCCCGCAATAATTTTCATTAGCGTAGATTTCCCAGCACCATTTTCTCCAAGTAAGGCAACGATTTCTCCTTTGTCAACAGATAAGTTGATCCCTTTTAATACTTTAATTCCCGAAAATGATTTTTGAATATTATTTAAGGCTAATAAGCTCGTCAATGCGCGTCTCCTCCTTCCTATACAATCCTACTTGGCTTTTTAATAAACTACGCCACCAACTAAAATGACATTTGCATACGGGGTAAACTCACCTGATCGAACAAACCCTCGTACCGTTTTCGTACGCTTTTTAAACTCTATATGTGGCATATACTCTACTTCCACATCTTTAAACCGTTTTATTATTTCTCTTTCCATTTTAGGACTTGCTGTTTTAATTTCTTCTGCCATAATAATTTTCTCAACAGATAGTTCGTCAATCACTGTGTCTAACAATTCCAAAAAGGGAATCATCCCTTCTTTTAACGCAAGATCGATGCGTGTGTTTACTTCTTCTGGTAATGGTAAACCTGCATCGGTTACAACAATTTCGTCCGTATGCCCTGTTTCTGCTATTAGTTTGTTTAATCCTGGATGCAATATACCTGCTTTTTTCATGGTGCCCCTCCTAAATGTAAACGTTTAGATTTTGACAAGTTCTTAAGCTACTAATCTGGCTTAAAAACGCTTAGTTATTCATTAATCTTAATTAAATTGCCGTTTGCATGATCCCCTAATATTTAAGTAAGGTGTTAAAATAAATTGCCGCTTTTGCAATAACCGTTGTTCATTCTCCATCATTCGTTCGTAAAGCAGCTGGAATGAAACTTCTCCTAAATGCCTCATCGGACGTGAAACGGTCGTAATTTGCGGATTCGTAAATGTAGCGATTTCGATGTCATCAAAGCTTATAAATGAAACGTCTTTGCCGAGCTTCCAATTTACATCTTTCATTGCTTTAATCGCCCCAATACTCATCAAGTTATTACTTGAAAAAATAGCTGTCGGGGGGGTATCCAATTGTGCAAATCGTTTCGTAAGCTCAAAGCCGCTATTTTCCCGGAAGTCTCCATCAGCAATCCATTCTGGACGAACTTCCAGTCCATGCTCCTCCATCGCCTGCATATATCCTTTATACCTTTCAAGTCCCGGTGTTGTATTTTGTGGTCCTCTAATTATCGCAATTTTTTCATGGCCTTCCGTTATCAAATGATGCACCGCTTCGTATGCACCTTCCCGGTTACCGATAATTACCGTATCAACGTCAAATTGCTTTATTACTCGATCCACTGCTACAACCGGTATATTTGCATCAAAAAGCGGTTTCAATTGTTCTCCACTCTCATCAGCAGTTGTAACAACTACCCCATCAACGCCTCTTTCTAAAATATGCTGGACAATCTTCCGTTCAACAACTTTAGAATCATTTGAATTGCTTAATGTAGTAAAGTAATCTTTTGCAATCGCTTTCCTTTCAATGCCAGCAACAACCTCTGAAAAGAATGGGTTGCAAATGTCCGGAATAATTACTGCAATGGTTTTCGTCTCTTTGCGAACCATGCTTCGGGCAACAGCATTACGAACATAATTAAGCTCCTTAATCGCTCGTAATATTTTCTCCTCTGTTACCTTGCGAACACCGCCTTGGGCATTGATTACTCGAGAAACAGTGGCAACAGATACACCAGCACTTTTAGCTACATCTTCAATTGTTGGCTTTGTTCGATTTACCTTCATGCTCCGTCACCACTCTTTAATTGTAAACGTTTAGATTCTGTAAAAGAAAAAAAGGATTGCTTTAAGAGTATATCACTTTAAAAAGTAATATAGCACTATTGTTTTTGTAATGCAACCCTTTTTTGTGTGAAAATCGCGCTAACTACTTTGAGACATCTGAAATGTGTTGTAGAAAGAGAATTCTTCTAGCATTTCCGCTCATGGAATATATGCGCTTTCTGCGAGACGAAGGATGAGCGTCCGCTTGCTACGCGAAACCTCTGAAAAAGTCCCCAAACATTTGATTATTAACCAGAAGCCGTTGATTTCCACCCGAGGTTAACGCGTTCTGCTGGCATGCCTCAGCCCAAATATGGAATTTTGTAAATGGATTTAATTAAGTCCCTTCCTTTTTTGAATTGGGATTCACTGATTCAGCACCGCGCACATTATGAATCCACGCCTTATCTTCGTCCATCATTTTTTTAGCTGCATACATAGTCAAAAATTGAATAACAATGATTGGCAATCCGAGTATCCCTGAGAGCACTTCTAACGGTTCAAGACCACCGATTCTTAGGAGAAGAAGTGCAAGAGCTGTAATTACACCTGCTACAATAATTCGTAGAAGTCGAGACGGCTCCCGTTTGCTCATGTTTTCTGTACCTGTGTAAGATGCAATTGTATAGGTTGTCGAATCCAACGTTGTCGTCAAGAAAATCATCGCAATAATAACAAAAACAACGATTGGCACTGTTTGAAGTGGTAACGACTGAAGAATTGCAGGGATCGCTGACATTTTATCTCCGTCCACGATCGTTTCCATATTCAATTGCCCAGTTAAATATCGATGGACTCCCAACCCACCTAAAACTCCTGTTGCAGCCCACGAAATAAGTGTTGGAGCGAGAAAGTAAGTTAGAATCATCTCTTTAATCGTACGTCCTTTAGATACTTTTGCTGCAAAAACACTGTGCAACATTGCCCATGTCGCACTATAAGCAAACCAAAAAACAAGATGGCGCTCAATATGTGTACTGCCATTCAAATCGAGCGAGTTTGTATAAAATGCCAAGCTCGTATAGTTTTCCAACAAAAAACCAATCGTATCTGTAAAATAATCCAAAATAAAGATACCTGGTCCAAGAATCATAATAAAGATTGCAAAACCGCCTGCCAAATACATATTTAGCGTACTAAGCCTTTTTATTCCTTTTTCTATACCGAGATAGGCGCTGACGGAGAATAAAGCGACCCAAACAATCGTCACAATTAGGGTCAAGCTAAAGGAAACATCGATTCCAATCATTGCTGCAATATTATACGTTACAATAGGTGCGCCTAATCCTAATGTAACCCCAGCACCTGCCAAAATACTAATAAGAAACGTAACGTCTAACACTTTACCTCCGAGCCCATCTGTAAAACGATCCCCAAAAATGACCCTGCACGCTTCAGAAATCCGCATAAGCGGTTTCTTACGCACATGGATAACGTATCCGATAGCCGGTGCAGCCATTACAAAAATGGCGAACACTTGCATGCTCCACATGAACATACTATACGCATTTCCCCACATAAGTGCCTGTAGCGAATAAGGTTCAACTCCATTTGGCGGAGACTCAGCAACCGCAGCCCATTGAAGCATCCCTGTTCTCATGACAGTCGATCCAAGCCCCATTGAAACTAAAATGGAAGCATATTCAAACAGATTAAAACGCGGTTTGTCAATCGGATCACCTAATACAACATTTCCATATTTTGAAAATGAAAAGTACAAACCAGTTCCAACTAAAATGATTGTATACCAAATATACCCCCACTTGAAATGCTCGACAATCCAATTAAAAACGCCGTTTAAAAATTGCAACGAAACGCCTTCCTTTATTGAGAATGGAATGCTAATCGCAACAATAATTAATAAAGCTGGTATAAATATACGATAATCAATCAATTTTTTTGATTTATTGCTTGATTGTGCCATATGTCTAAAACACCTCTATCCAATTTTTAGCTCTTATCTACTCCTTTTACTTTTTTTCGACAAAATAAACCCAAAAACTTCTCCACTATTAAAAAGCTGAACCCAATTGGACTCAGCTTCTTAATTAAGTAGTTAAAAAATATTCGCTCTTTACAGCTATAGTAGGCGCACTACCAAGCGTGCAATAGGAACAGTTATAGCTTATTATGTTTTCACTTACTAGAATTCTTTTTCATCTTTTTTAAAAGAAATCTGCAAAATGGGATTGAACATCGGGTATCGCCACTTCAAGGATATCGATCTGCTCTTTATTTCCTTTTAAAAGCCCTACCTCTAGCAACTCTGCTGGGCGTTTATAATTTAACAACAGCGCTGAGAGCACTTCGACATTACAGTGTATTCCCTCTGTAGTTGCTTTACTTTGAATGACATCCATTGATACGTGTCCGTCATTCCACCTTAATTCGTACGTCCGACTGTTTTCGGACAAAAAGCGATCATGGACGGTAAGGCAAACTATTTTCCCTTCTAGTTCAGGATTATTTTCAAAAGGGTATTGTTTTAAAAACGAATATACATCAACGATTCTAGCCATGAAATAAGGCGATATTTTTTGAGTGAACGTTGGTTCATCTACGAGCAAAGGTAAATTGTCATTTTCCGGAACAGTCAGCGTTACTTCATCTGCCATTGAGTCATGATTAGCAATAAACTCGCATAAGAGCTTTCTGCTGTTTAAACCAGTGTGAACGATTTCTTTAACCGTAAATATGTTGTTTTTAACTCGAAAGATTATATAACCCTTTGGATTCCCTTCTGAATCAAAAGCAACTGCCGTATGATACCGATCGTCCGTAAGCACCCGTTGCTCCCACCATTTTTCATCACGAACGAGCATCCCATTATATTCCTTTGCGTATTGCGTATACAACGTGTGTAGTAAAGCAATGTTTTCTTTTGCATCAATACTTCGTATGTATCCTTCGCCGTTCCATTTTCTTTTCAGATTTACGATTGGAACCGTATAGTGTTTTTCAGAAAAGGTTATGTCCCAACCGTACTTACGATAAAAGGAAACAGAGAATGGATGCAGATAAGAGATCATTTGTCCATTTTCTTTCATATGTGTTAATGCTTTTTGCAAGAGCTCCTTCGCGATCCCTTGTCGACGATATTCTGGCCATGTAGCAACCGAGCTTATTCCACCCATTTCAAATGCTTTCCCATTTACATAAACGGATAGAGGGATTAAATGAAGCTTTCCTGCCAGCTTTCCTTCGACCATCCAGCCCCATATCGTATGTCGCTCAGCCTCGGCTTCTTTTTTCTGAAGCTCCTCTTTCGTTAGCTCTTTTTGAAACGCAAATTGTGATAATGAAAATATTTCTTTGAAATGAGATTGATTTAATTGTTTGATTTCTCCCAATTGTATTTAAGCCTCCTCAAAATCATTGGACATGCATTTTGTTTGTATTGTACATGAATTCAGAAAAAAAGCACAGCCGTGTATTATGCAAAACTCGTATATGCATTGAACAACGAAGGGCAACACTACGTTCACCTTGCATTCTCTACTGAATATGGAGAAAACGACCAACTCGCACCCTATACGACCTCTTAAAAGTAGAGCGCTTCAATTATTCGTTGACCGTTGTATGGAAAGGGATAAAACAGGATTTTAATAACCGTATTATATACCGTGAAAAATAGTGAAATTCGTTTATTCGTTATTGTCTTTTCCATACGTACGAATTGAGGAAACGATCATATAGTATAGAGAGATTTCTTAGGAGGTGAAAAAATGTTTAACCCGAACCACACGCAGCCATATGTACACCCAGATGACGAAAGACAATTTAATATTCCTGGCTATTTAGGAGAACAAATGTGGGGATATATTGGTAACCAAATATTCGGTTCACCAAGACCTCCTTTCGGTCCGCCACCACCATCTGGACCTGGGCCAGGCTTTCCAGGAGGACCACTTCCAGGTCAGGGACCAAATGGGCCAAATGAAGGGGGTATGAATCAACCACCATCTGCTCCACCGCCAAATTTCACTCCGACGCAACAACAGCAAGGATTCCAAACGTATGCTGTTGATCCAGGAGCGATTCGCGGTTGTTTATATCGTTACACGTATATATGGTTAAAGAGAGATGCTTTCTGGTTTTACCCTATTTATGTAGGAAGAAACTCAATTTCCGGTTACCGGTGGGTTGGCTACAGATGGGTGTATTATGGCATTGACTTAAACCATATTGAATCGTTTCAATGCTTTTAAATCAATGTCAGCTTCAATAAAACTGAACATCTATTATGATGATGAAATTTAAATACATGCCTATTCTAATAGATTACGCGTCCAAAACTAGAACATCGGCAACAAAGGATAAAAGACAGAAGAGACCAGCATTGATGTGCAACAATAAAAGATCTTTCCCATCCAAAGATGAAATGCACAATGCTACGGTCTCTTCTTTATATTAAAACAATTTATTAATTGTTGTATTTGTTATTATTTATTGTTATTTCTTTGACGGTTTCGTTTGTTGCCGCCTTTTTGGCCTATTTCTTCATAAAACTCTTGGTCGTGGTTGCGTGCGGTTTTCTCGCCGCCTTTTTGACCTATTTCCTCATAAAATTCTTGGTCGTGGTTACGTGCGGTTTGTTTTCCACCTTTTTGACCTGCTTCCTCACGAGACATTTTGTTGAAATTTTTATTATTAGCCATACTAACATCTCCTTTAAAAGTTTTGGTTTAAGGTTTGTTGTTTATGCGCGTTCCACTACCGGCGTTAAAAAGAATACCTTTTACGGTTTACTTTTAATGTTACCTTTCATTTTTCATTGTTATCGTTTTTGAGAAATAGATTTGTACGACTAGTTTTCATCACGTCCCCTTTTTAACGATTGCGGTGCTTCATCTGCACCTAGTCCTTGTATACCTTTTTTAAATTCAATTAAACATATTAAAACAACTTTTTTACAACTTTTTTGTTTTTTCTCCGGTTAAATGGTGTCGCTATCCTTTTTATATTTATCATTTATTTTTTCAAACACTTTTTCTATCGCTTTGTCTTTTTCTATTCGAGCTTTTTCTTCATACTCCATCTTCTTCCGGTCTTCATCAGGCAAATTAAACAAGTCCTTTTTCATTCGTAACACTCCTCGCTCATTATGTTTAGGCGTTGTTTTTTCATTTGTCGTTCTTTCCGTTGCTTTACACTACAGGAGACGCTTTCTACGGGCATAGCTTGTGTCTCCTCATCCGCACAAAATGCTCGAAGTAGAGTGTCCACACGTATGTCTTTCCCTTAGAAGTCACAACCTTACGCTTCAAGCTACTTGTTTTTTGATAACTGAATTTTTTCCAATTGTCATCGCTTTGCATGTCCTTTTAACTTATATTATTTTCGATTGTTTTCCTTTTCACCCAAATAAAGCCGTCACCTTTCGTTATAATCGCAACATCAGCCGGCATACTTACCGATTCTACTACACGCGAAACACGCCGCTTAAACGATGTCAGCTGAATAAGCGTCTCTGTCATTTGCGCCAGTTCAGTTGGTGGCAAGGCACGAATAATGTTTAATAGCGGCTGAATAAAGTTTTTCTTTTTATATTCATCTACTGCTACCTGAATTGAGTCATAAACCTTATTGCCAAGCTCTTTTAATTCCGTTACCTGATCTGTAGATAGATGTATCCCTAGATGGTGCTCCATTTGCTTATTATATTGAAAAAGTACTTCATGAATGATATTAAAAATAGCATCTTCTGTATTCGGCTCAATACTCGTTACTACCGTATCAATCATTTCTCTTTGGCCGAATGCAGAAATAAACGCCGTTCCATCATAATTATTAGATGTGTAACTAATAATCCTTTCCTCTTGCTTTTTATATTTCAGCCTTCCAAATACAAAGCCTTCTAGTCGATAATCTAGCAAGTGAGGAAAAATTTCCTGTTCTCCATATCCGGCAAGAACAAATCCAGTACTTCCTTTGCTAAAGTAGTCTTTTATAACGACTTCATATGCAAGCCGATTCAAGTTTTCCTCCAAGATACTAGGGATCTCAAAACTAATTAATTCTTTACGTATTTCTTCAACGATATGCTCGAACGTATTTTTAAAAGCATGATAATCTATGTCGAAAAGAATGGCATTTCTTTGTTTATAGTCCGATAAATTTACCTCCACACAATCTCTTAAACAAGTTATAACTTGATCCATCGTATGCTTTTCTGATTCGACATCGTAACACTCATCTTCTACTTGCTTAACAATTCGCTTTAATACGTCTGAAAACGTTCGATAAACAATTATTTCTTCTATATTTGAATTATTAAAACGCCTTTCATTCGTCAAAAAATCAATAAAGTGGTTAAAATAGTCCGTAATAGTAGATAATTTTTCTTCTCTTAAATAAGAGCGATACGACTTTATAATAACGTCCCATGGAACCTCCATAAAGGAAGCGGATCCATATACCATCACCCCAATAGGATGTTCCATTGTTAATGGGTACAGTTTTGTCGCCGAATTATATACCTTTTGGACACCTTCACTTCCACTCGTAATTGCACTATCGGCAGCCATGGACAGACCGTATTTGTTCATTACTACAACTTCCGCAGTCATATTTATCCACCTCGATTCAAGTACTATTACTAACTATTTCACTAAAGAAATAAAATGAAACGAGAACGGGTCGAACAAGCTGCAAATAATCGGTTCACTTAAGGAAATAGGAAGCGGCGTTGATTTGGATGAAAGGAGTGTAGTATGTGGTTTATAATGACCAAACTGTCTATGCGTGTACGAGGGAATCTACGCGGATCTAGCTTTATCACACGGACCGACTATGAAAAAGGTACCTTCTTTCTTCTGCATACACCATTTTCCAATCACTCTACTTAAATAAACGATTGATTGAAAAATATTAGTTTTCTATACTTAAAAAGAAAATAAAGAATAATACTTAAAAACAAATCCAACTTTCATCAATTTATTGGTCAACAAATCACTTTTCTATAAAGAGCTAATGCCGTGATCATAACTTTACTACCAAAATGCGATCGTTAGTAAAACTAACAGAAGATCTTGAAAGAGCGAAAAGATTATAACTAATGTTGATAAAGAACCTGCAGACAGTAAGATTATCAGTTTACACCAGTTTATCTTTTTTGAAGACTTTACAGACTCTCTGGAAACCGCTATCCACATTACAGCAGAGGCTATTGCTACGATCGCAATAACACCATTAGACATATTAAAAACCTCTTTTATTTATATTTTGCGAAACTTTAACACATATTGTTGTGTGATAGGATCCGACTCTGGCTCAGCCTTCCCATAGAAATACGCCCTATGTCGGTAATTTAATTTCTACTATTTTTAACAAATAGCTTAGGTGAAAAGTAAGCAATTGTGGCTGCAAAAAAAGCTGAAAGAAAAGGGGAAAGAGAAGGATTTCCTTTAATAACATCACTGCTCGATAAACTTCCACTTTGCCTCCAAACAGTTGTCATATCTGGCGTGAAAAAAAGTGTCATCAAATATCCAGATATAACTTGAAATGCTGCAAATAAAGCTAAAAAACTAATTGAAAATACAATAAAATTTTTCACTGATATCTCCCTCCGTTTATTTACTAATTGCCAGCTCTCGTACGACTTTTAAGTTGATTAGAAAAAAATATAAGAAAGGATAAAGCCTCCGTACGGTTTAGATTTACGAGAATATAGCACGAATCTAGGGCGATTATTATTCTAGCAAAGCGCCCGTTTATGTAAGTCTTGACACCACTATTAAAAATAGAAATCTTTTAATCTTTCTTACGTTTAAATATCAACTCATAGAAGGATGGCATACCGTAACTTTTTATTCCTGGTGCAAATATTTGTACCAACTCCCATCCCTCTTTTTCGTGTTCATAAACAACTGAATGATAATCCTTCTCTGGACTGCGTTTAAAGGCGGATAAGTCAACTTTCACAAATTTATGCTCATACACTAAAATAACCTCCTAAATTTTTCTTTGTTCATTTCGATTCACCCTTGCATGATTCCTTCCCTTGTTCCGTTAAATGACCAATTTTTATTTTTGATTTGCGCCCAATTGTTGTTCAGTAATGGTTATGTAAAACTTATGCAGTATGATTTTTCGCTTCTTCTTTAGTGCATACAATTAATGCGATTATATTAAATATGATTGTTAACACACCAAGCATTGGAGCAATCCATATTAACGTACCAATAGTATCCATAATTGCTGAAAAACCTTCAATTTGCACTCTATTATTAATCTCGAATAGCTGCAAACATAATGATGCTATACAAGCACTAAAACTAAAAATTATGTAGCTCAAACTTTTTTGGTAGTCACTCTCATAGCTAATAAGGGAGCAACCAAAGCAATAACACCAAGTAACAAACTTCCTAAATTTAGCATT
This sequence comes from Virgibacillus sp. W0430, assembly GCF_051846935.1. Taxonomy (NCBI): domain Bacteria; kingdom Bacillati; phylum Bacillota; class Bacilli; order Caryophanales; family Bacillaceae; genus Virgibacillus; species Virgibacillus sp. W0430. Next base: position 141,718 of record NZ_JBPYCS010000001.1, on the reverse strand, counting down.
AATATCTTCCTCATTTCAAAATATCTAACTGGCATCCTTAACAATCTGGTCCTTTAACGGCACAATGATTATTCAACAATTGCGCCCGTTTGCTTAATTGAGGATTGAATTAATATCCTAAATTTTTTTTTTAATGTCCTGTTTAAAAATTGTACTGTTTGATCCCACGAATGGCTTGCTGCCTTTGTATTATCTTTCTTTGTACCTCCAAAAATCATTCTCATATGAAATTGAGTGTTTCCTGTAATCTGAGGAAGGTTGGGTAGGTTACCGGGAAATGGTGCAAAATGCCCTGCATTCTTATAATAAATGAACTTGTTCTGGCTTTTATATTCATGATTTTGTAGACGTCCGGCCATTTGCTTCGTGAAATATACAGCAGGTTGGACATGGTCATCCTCACCTGCAATAAACATCATTGGTGCCTTAATTTCTTCAACAGGTATGCTGTTTCCTCTGGCTTTTGTTTGTTTTGTAGATTTCGGTTCATCACTTCCAAACTGGAGAAAGGCTTTCCGAGAACCCAGTGCTTAAAAAAAGAAATTGTATCTCGTGTAGTGCGCTTGACTTTAAAATAGGGAAGGGGTTCACCTTTATAGGTCCAAGCTGGTTTATCTACCGGCTGCATATTGACAATTCCGGGAAAAACAACCGCACTTGGTGCGACAGCAATCACGGAATTGATGTTAGGAAAATGACTTGCGTATAGTAAAGCGAGTTCAGATCCTCGTGAAAATCCAATAATGCCACAGCGATTATGATCAACTTGTGATAAGTCCTTTAAATATTTAAACGCATGATCTACATACTCAAGCGGGATGTTAATAATCCCTTTCGGTAATCCTTCTTGGCCGAAATAGGCAAGGGCAAATACAACATATCCCTCACTTGCAAGCAAGGAAGCGGCAGATTCATGCACCACTGCATCTGATCCACCTACAATCACAACAGCAGGTAATAAGTCCGCATTCTCGGGAAAAAATAATGATCCAACCAATGTATCATCATTCAATACTTTTTTAACGACGTTATTTTGATAAAAAGTACGAGTCACTTTTTCTGAAGCTATTAATTTATCATGATCATAAACTTCAATATGAACCTCAAGTGGCTCCGAACTGTGTTTGATAAACATACGACCCTTCTTGGACTGCATTGACCAGAATAATCCGCAAACATCTACACCTTTATAGTCACCTTCTATCGGTGAATGTTGATTCAAATCAATAAAGCCATTTGCATCGGATATATATGTTGCTTGTGAAGTAAATGTCGTTTGACGGTCGTCTTTAGCAGTTGCTTTGATAACAATTGGATGTAACGGTTCATTTGTATCGATTTGAAAAAAAAGAGTTCATCTGTTTTCGATTCTATTGGAGCAATGTTTATCTTTAAACGATCATGATTTAATGTCATCTTCATATTTCCCTTCCCAGCATGTGTTAATAAGGATCAATGCGTTTATTCCACAAAATGGCCCATGAAACAACAACGAGGCGCACGAGACTTATTCCGTTTTTGCGCCCGATTCTTATATTAAAGCATTGGTTCATCTTTATCGCTTAATTTGATACGAAAAAATAAAAAAGGAACAAATATAAGACTTAAATATCCCAATGTAAAGAACCTTTGCGTTTTAGCTGAAATGTATTGTCTATGACCACAATTAGGACAGTCTTTTCCGCTTTTTGAAAAACACAACGACAAAATTTCTTTGGAATTCCACTTATAATTACAATTAGTGCAGTGTGGCATAAAATCACCTTCTATTTCTCATTGAATTTAATTGTAATTCGAGGCGCCGACTCCAGCGAGAACAGCGCGAGCTGAAAGCCCCACAGGTAGCGAAGCGAACGAGGAGATTGAAGCCGTGCCCGCGGAAAGCGTGCGCCGGAACGGAAAGCAACAGTTTGACCCGTTTGTTGAATATTCCATAATTTTATACACACCTTATCATATAAAACATATAACTTCTACCTACCTGCAAAAGTTTCGCACTCATAGCGAGAAATCCTTCAAGTATTTATGCTACTATTTTACGCTTCGTAAATTCCATTTAAAGTAAATTAGATATTAAAAAAACTAGTTATAAGTAACTTCCATGCTTTCACACATAAAAATAAGTACATCTGCTTATTGGTGAACTGTCTTATTATTTACAATACGTTTGTTTGAGTGTAATTCTGTTAGTACGGATGCGTTCTTAAAAGATTTACAAATAATTCTAACGCTTTTGTTTGGAACGGTGATTTTCGAATAAAGGAAAATGTCCTTTCCATTGGTAAACCTTCCAAGTACACTTCTTTTATGCCCCCATCCTTCAACTCTTTTTTTATTGTCCATTTTGACATTACACTTAAACCCATTCCAGACTCAACCGCTTCCTTTATAAGCTGTGTACTACTAAATTCCAGTTGTTTTTTAGGCATTATATCGAACAGACGAAAGACCTTCTCCGTCACCTCTCTCGTTCCTGATCCGGTTTCTCTAGTAATCCAAGTCTCTTTTGCCAACGCGCCATTTCCCACTTGTTCTACCTTACTAGTTAAAGGATGATGGGCGGCAGCCGCAATTATGAATTCATCTTCCGTGAAAGGTTCTATAAACAAATCTTTTTCTACGATTGCTCCTTCTACAATTCCTACATCGATTTTATGATTCGCTACTAACTGAGCAATTTTAGCTGTATTACCAATAGTTACCCTGGGTATAATATTTGGGTAATGTGCTTGCATTTGAGCAAGCAACTTGGGCAGTACATATTCACCAAATGTATAACTAGCACCTATTGACAAAGGGCCATGTGCTTTATTTTGCAAATCGTCAACAAGCGTTTGCATTTTTGTATAGAGTCCGATAATTTCCTTCCCATGGTGATATACAATTTCGCCAGCTTTATTTAATCGGACAAACTTATTCGTACGCTCGAGCAAGCGAGTGCCGATATGATTTTCGAACGCTCTAATATATTGGCTCACAGCCGGCTGCGTCATATGCAATTCTTCAGCTGCTCTAGAAAAACTTTGCTTTTCCGCTACAGTTATAAAAACTTGTAAATGATTATCCATTCTCGAACCCCCCATTGTATATAATTTATACTTAAACACTTATAGATAGTATAACAATAAATTATTTCACTTATAGTTAAAACCATATTATGTTTATTTTAGGAGGTGACGGGATGTCTTTTCAGCTTAAAAATCAAACAACGATGTGGATTGCCGGTGTGGCTTTCACATTTTTAATCGCATTGCTCGGTTTTTTATTAGCTCAATTACCCGGATTTAATCATATCGGACAATTAGCAAGTGCAATTATTATCGCGGTAACATACAGGCAGTTTTTTGGATATCCGGAAGCAATTCGAGCTGGAATTACGTTTTCTTCAAAAAAGTTACTACGGTTAGCCATCATCTTATACGGTTTAAAGCTAAATATTGATGTCGTATTGCATGATGGCTTAGGTCTACTCGCTCGGGGGGGTGTCATTATTGGTGTGGCAATATTATTAACGGTCTGGTTAGCAAAAATTTTTAAAGCAGATTCTATGATCTCTCTTTTATTAGGTGTTGGAACAGGTGTGTGTGGAGCGGCAGCAATTGCAGCTGTGGCACCAATAGTAAAGGCAAAAGAAGAAGACACGGCTATTGGCGTTGGGATTATCGCTTTAATGGGAACGGTCTTTTCTATTATTTATACCGTTCTTATCCCCATCTTGCCCATTAGCGCACTAGATTATGGAATGTGGTCTGGAATTAGTTTGCATGAGCTTGCACATGTAGCGATTGCTGCCGAACCTTCAGGGCAGGATGCATTGGCACTAGCTTTATTAGCTAAATTAGGGCGTGTCTTTTTACTCGTGCCGCTTTGCTTTATTTTTATATTCTTAATGAAAAGAAAAGCTTCCTCCACGGATCAAGGTGGGGCAAAAGTTGAATTCCCTTGGTTTTTGATTGGTTTCATTTTATTAAGCGTACTTGGAAGTTACGTATTCGGCCACTCCATACCAGTGCCAGAGGGGATTATGCAATTCGTATCTGCACTTACAGCTTGGTTATTGACTGCTGCTATGGTTGGACTTGGCTTAAATGTGAGCTTGCGTGATTTACGGGCGCGTGCATTAAAGCCATTGGCAGCTATGACGATTACGTCCATCTGTATATCAATCTTGGCATATATCATAATATAAAAAAGATGAACAGATGTAACGGTAGCAACGAAAGACACTTACCCAATGCAATAGAACATTAAAAGCCGGGATGTCACGTTAAGCATTGTGAGCATCCCGACTTTATTATTGTTCTACTTTTTTCTGTTTCGTTATTTTTTCTTCATGTAAAGTTGATGTCGGGCCAGCTACAAGCAAATAGCTGTCCCCTTTTATTTGTAACATTTCACTAATCTCGCGAGAAGCATCGAGTAAATTACGTTCATTAATTCCCGTTTTGATATTCATTTCCTCAAGCATATGGACGACGTCTTCCGTCGCAACATTTCCTGAAGCGCCCGGTGCGTAAGGACAACCGCCAAGCCCCGATATTGCACTATCATAACGAGTTACACCTCGTTGTAAAGCTGCCAACGTATTGGCAAGCGCCATTCCCCTCGTATTATGGAAATGCATCGAATACACCATTTCTGGAAATTCCTTTTGTAAAATTGCTAGTGATTCGTACACTTGTTTTGGATGTGCCATTCCTGTTGTATCTGCTAGTGATATTTCTTTCACTCCCATTGCATCATAGCGAGAGATAATCTCAATTAGTCGTTCTACAGGTACTTTCCCTTCAAACGGACAACCAAATGCAACCGAAATAGACCCCATTACCGTAACATTCTTTTTTGCAGCAAAGTCAAAAATTGGTGTCAGCTTCTGTTGGGCATCTTTTGAAGTAGCGTTTGCATTCGATAAGCTGTGAGAATCGGTTGCAGAGAGCATTGTTTTTAATTTCATTACGCCCGCATCCACCGCTCTTTCTGCCCCTTTTAAATTAGGTACGAGTGCACGAATATCGATTCCTCCTAGCGATTCAATAACGGTACTGACGACTTTATCAGCGTCCTTCATTTGAGGGATCGCACGCGGATGAACAAAAGATGCTATTTCCAATGATGAAATACCTGTTTGTGCTAGCCTGCGAATAATCTTAATCTTCTCGTCCGTCGGAATCCACGTTGAAATTGCCTGAAATCCGTCTCGAGGTGCAACTTCACATACTGTAACCTTTTTAGGTAACGGTAACTTTTCTGTCATTTAGATCACTCCTTGCTCTTTTAAGGCTGCTATCTCGTCACTTGATAAGCCGAGCGCGTCTCCTAAAACTTCATCGTTATGCTCGCCAAGCTCTGGTGCTCGATGCCGAATAGACCCTGGTGTATCCGAAAACTTCGGCACAATGCCTGGTACTTTTACCCTCCCGAGACGCGGGTGCTCTACTTCAACAATGTTTTCTCTTGCTTTATATTGCGGATCATTAAATATATCTTCTATTGTATAAATTGGACTAACTGGAACACCTTCAGCATCCAGCTTTTCTGTTAATTCCTTTTGCGGGAATTGCTTAATCCAGCTTGAAACAATCTTCTGAACTTCTATATCATTTTCCAGTCGTACCGCATTTGTGTAATACCGGTCATCATCCAGCATATCCTCTCGATCCATTGCCTTGGCCAGTCGATTAAATGTCGAATCTGTACTGCACACTAGTACAACAAATCTCCCATCTTTCGTTTCATATGTGCCAGCCGGACTGGAATGGCCAGATAGTCCGGGACTTCTTTCGCGTACTTTTTTATTTTGATCGTATTCAGCGATTAAAAATTCTAGCATTCGGAAAATAGATTCATATAATCCCATTTCAACGACCTGTCCTTCATTTTCCTCTGCACGATCACGATGGTACAATGCAGCAACCCCTGCAAAAGCTACATATATTCCTGTAATATAATCAAGTAATGAATAAGAAGGACTTACTGGTGGACGATCAGGAAAACCTTGAATTGCTGTATGACCACTGAAAGCTGTTCCAGGAGTTCCGAATCCTGCCTTTTCTCGATAAGGACCTGTTTGTCCATATCCTGATACACGTATCATTACCAAATCTGAGTTTTCTTTTTTTAATTCCTCATAGCCGAGTCCCCATTTTTCTAATGTTCCCGGTCGAAAATTTTCGATTAAAATATCCGATTGCGCAATTAATTGTTTGAATATCCTTTTTCCTTCTTCTTTTCGAATATCTAATGTTACCGATTTTTTATTCCTTGCAAGTCCTGGCCAGCGTAATGCTTCTCCATCCTTCCAAGGCCCTACCGTTCGTAATGTATCCCCTTTATTCGGAAGCTCCAGTTTAATCACTTCTGCGCCAAAGTCAGCGAGCAGCGTTGCACCAAATGGAGCCGCAATCATCGTTGAAATATCAAGTATTTTTATGCCACTTAAGGGACCAATATTCTTTGTTGTCATTTCCAAACTACCTCCATTACAATTCTAATAGATCGATCTAATTTACCTTTACGGTTAAATTTAAAACAGTGTGGTATCTTCCCAACTGCCTGTTATAATGTTAGCGAATAGACGACGTTCCGAATCTGTTTCTTTATTTCACATACCGGTGGAATTGGACTATTTCACCTAGATTGTAGCCTAGTTACTTAATTGAGCGAGTTATCCTACGCGCTTATAATTCAAAGCCTAAACTTGTCGATATCTCGATTGCCGCTGCAACAAGAATTGTTTTTAAATCCGCGACCTTCCGAGGATTAAAGCGGTTTGCTGGACCTGAAATAGATAATGCCGCAACAACCTCGCCATTTATATTGAAGATGGGAGCTGCAGCTGCCGATGTACCAGCTTCCCTTTCCTCTATACTATCTGCGTATTTGTCTAAAACGATTTGGTTTAGTTCCTGCATCAGTGCATGCTTCGTTTTTACCATTGTTTGCTTATCCATCATCTCATGAATAAACTTTTTCGCCTGATACGCTAATAAAACCTTTCCACTTGCACCTACTGTCAAAGGCAAACCTTGCCCAATTTGAATCATATGCTTTACAGAATAAGGACTTTCATACTGTTGCACACATACTCTAGCTTCGCCTTCAAGTACATATAGATTAATTGTTTCCTTCAATTGATCTCTCAACCGAACCATTATTTCTTTTGACATTTCTATAAGCTGCATTGATCTTCCAGCAGCATGACCTAAGAAGTAGAGTTGCCTTCCTAAACGATATTTGTTGGAAGATGTATTTCTCTCAATAAAGAAGTTCATTTCTAAAGTCGCCAACAATCGAGTTGTAGTTGACTTTGCTAACCCTGTTTTTTGTGCAATTTCCGTTAATGTTAGTTCATTATTCTCTCTGTCAAAACAATGTAAAAGATCGATTGCTCGTTGTACTGAACGATTCACTTGCACATTTATTTCTTCTCCCACTATATTCATCCTCCGTTCGACCAAAAGTGGAATTGAGTTTTACAGTATAGAACTTATGTATATAGTTTAAAACAATCGAATACCTATTTCAATCTTTATGTAATTCGTTAGAAACTTTCATTGTACGAGTCGATCGCTTAAGAGTTGCTTAATTAACCTACAACATTGATGCAAAACGGTTGAAAAATTAAGGAATAACTTTATTATTTAATTTTTCTAAAATAATGATGACATTATAAATTTTCTGTGATAAAATACGTTTATTAATAGTTCCACCTACATTTCATCAGTTCCATACAATGGAACTTTTTTGAAATATAGGTAACCGCTTACAATCATTTGACGGAGGTGGCAACTAAAATATAAATAAAGTTTCATTCAACAGACGTAACACACTATTATAATGGGGGGAAGAACAAATGAAAAATAAAGTATCAAAATTACTTTTACCTATCCTAGCAGGATTAATTTTAGTACTAGCAGCTTGTAATTCAGAATCTTCTAGTAATGAGGGTTCCGATTCAGATTCGAGCTCCGATTCAAACGATGAACAAGCAACAGCGTACCCTGAACAAGACATTGATGGAATTATTATGTGGGGGGAAGGTGGAGCAACAGATATTATTGCACGGACGCTTGCACCACTTGTTGAAGATGAAATTGGCACTTCTTTAGTAATGCAAAATAAGGCAGGAGCGGCAGGAGCGATCGCAACCCAATACGTGTATGATCAGCCAGCTGACGGCTATACATTATTATTCGGTGCAGAAAACCCTAACTTATATCAAGTATTAGACATATCCGAACGTAGTTACCAAGAGGACTTTGTTCCAGTAACGGTTATTGCAAATAGCTTTGCTGGCATTATCGTAAAAGAAGATTCTCCAATAAAAACAATCGAGGATTTGGTTGAGCAAGCAAATGCAAATCCGAACGACATGATTTTTGGAACAACAGGTGAAGGCGGCTTGCCAAGTGTTGTTCTTGCAATGTTACAAAACGAGTTAGGAACAGAGTTTAAAACGGTACCATACGATGGAGAAGGGCCAGTCGCTACCGCTCTTTTAGGTGGAGAAGTCGATGTGACTGCTGTAACGGTCTCAGCAGCTCAAGAGTATGTTAATTCCGGTGACTTTCGTATGTTAGCTGTTGTAAACAATGAATCTATTTCGTCTCTTCCTGACGTGCCACCAATTACAGAGGCATACCCAGAAATTGGCAAGTACTTGCCATGGGGACCATTCCAAGCGATATTCGCCCATAAAGATACACCAGAAGATATTGTAAAGCAGCTATCTGACTCTGTTCATACAGCTGTAGAATCAGACGATTTTAAAGAAACATTAGCAAATCTAGGTATGGAATATTTGAACATTAACGGACAAGAAGCAATTGATTTTGTAAACAAAAACCGCTCTACATCTGCATGGATGTTATTTGAAGCAGGAGAAACAGAAGTCTCCCCTGAAGAATTTGATATTCCAAAAGTAGAGGAATAAGCTTTATACTTATTTTAAGAATATAATAGATCCATTGATGGGCTACTGAGAAACAGCTTTGTTTCATATCTTTTCTCGTAGCCCTTCTTCCTTTAACGTATTCGCCTTATAGCAGACAGCAGACGGTAACTCATTGAACTTACATAGATCCTTTAAAAAGGAGAATTTACATGCATACATTAAAACAAATTGCCCCTGGGTTAATTATGATTTTCGTTAGTTTACTATTTTTAAGCCAAGCAATTACAATGGAAAAGGCTTCTATATTTGACCCTGCAGGGGGGAGCTTTCTACCTGCTCTAATCGCATTAATTATGATTGTTGCTGGCCTAACAGTTGTTTTTCAAGAAATTAGAAAAGTTAAATTCACCTCCAACCTAAATGCATCCGAAAATGACAAAGAGGATACGGAAGATAAACTTACATTTAAGGAATATAAATTAATTCTTATCTATTTCCTACTCATCCTTATTTATGTAGGTGTACTATCCATCGTTACCTTTTTTCCTGCTACCTTACTTTTCTTACTTCTAAGCATGGTTTATTTACGAAATGTATCTTTAAAAGTTAATATTTTAGTATCTATAGGCAGTGTAGTTATTATCTATTTATTATTCTCTCAAGTATTTCAGATCATCTTTCCGTAAGGAGGTTCATCATGGAAATCGTACAACAATTTCTCATACCCTTTTTAAATCTTAAGTTATTGCTTTTTGTTGCAGCTGGAACCTTCGCTGGAATTATTATCGGTGCAATACCTGGACTCTCCGTTACGATGGGAGTCGCATTACTTCTATCTTTAACCTATTCATGGGAGCTATATGATGCTTTAGCATTAATGCTCGGTGTATATTTTGGAGGCGTCTTTGGAGGGTCAAGAGCAGCCATTCTTATTAATATGCCAGGTGCGACCTCTTCCGTTGCAACTACCTTTGACGGATACCCGATGGCACAAAAGGGAGAAGCAAAGCTTGCTTTAACGTTAACGACAATTTTTTCATTTGTTGGCGGGATCGTTGGAATTATTGTTTTAGCATCTGCCGCTCCATTTGTCGCTAAAATTGCCATCAACTTCGGACAGCGCGATTATTTGCTACTCGCATTGCTCGGTCTTTTGCTCGTAGGCAGTCTCAGTAAAGGCTCCATGTCTAAAGGGATATTTGCTGCGGGTGCAGGCGTCATTATTGGTCTTGTTGGCATGGATCCAATCGGCGGCGGGAGTCGTTTTACATTTGGTTCATTGCAATTAATGAATGGCGTTAATTTTGTCGTTGCAATTCTCGGACTATTCGGTATGGCAGAAATTCTATATCAAATGAAAAGCTTAACAACGGAAGGAAAAGCTACGATTTTAAAGAAAACCGCCTTCCCTACGTTAAAGTTTTTATTCAAATTTCTTCCACTAACGTTACGTGTATCCATCATGGGTGTCTTAATTGGAGCTTTACCGGGTGCAGGTGGAGAAATTGCCGCTTTACTAGGCTATGATCACGCAAAACAAACGGTTAAAAAGCCAAACAGACCCTTTGGCGAGGGAGCACACGAAGGGGCGATTGCGCCTGAAGCTGCAAATAACGCCGCAATTGGCGGTGCGCTCATTCCATTGCTAACGCTCGGGATTCCAGGTGATGCAGTTACCGCAATCTTTATCGGTGCCTTGTTCATCCATGGATTACAGCCTGGTCCATTATTGATGGAACAAAGTGGCGATCTATTCTGGATGATCGTCGGTTCGGCAACGTTAGCGAATATCTTCTTACTCTTATTCGGTTTAGCTGTTGTATCCATCTTTATCCGAATTATTACCGTACCGAATCAAATTTTGTTACCTATTATTGCAGTCATTACAGTTATCGGTTCGTATGCGTTAAATAATAGTATGACTGATGTATATTGGATGCTTGGGTTTGGATTATTTGGGTTCTTTATGAAGGTACACAAATTCCCTGTTGCACCTTTAGTTTTAGGGATGATATTAGGCCCGCTCGTTGATACGTCCTTCCGAAGAGCCTATATGGGGTCAGACGGTGGAATCGACTTTTTATTCGGATTTGTAAACACACCGATAACGTTCGTATTGACGATCGTATTTATTTTCACAATCGCATCCCAAACAAACGTATTTAAAAAGTGGAAAACAGCATTCAAAAAGTCGTAACGCACTTGTCCAGTTATGCGTCTCGTAGAAATGCACGCGAAGCTAGTTAGTAAAATTAGGGCAGTCAATGTTATTTAACTAGATATCGAGATTTTTAAAGAAAGCCGTTCAATTATTCGGCTCTTTGTCAAATAGTGTTGGTGGCTGAATTAAGGTCGCTAAAATATTAATGATTCGGGATCTGTTTATCTTGCCGCTTAAGCGGCAGGATAAACAGATTCTTTTTGTTGGTTTACAATTGCTCTTAACTTGAAATGAAGCATAATTCTATTTTTAAAGTTATTAAAGTTTTGGTAGCCATATGCAACTCGATTTAATACTTTTATTTTATTATTAATGCCTTCAATTCGACCATTACTGTATTGGTGTGAAAGACTGTTCTCTATAAAAGGCAAGTGTTTTTGTAGTGTTTTTACGCTTGTTCTCATATAGCGTGAGATTGTACTTAGGTTAACCGTCGAATAATATGTCTTCAAGTGTCTTGAAATCTTTTTCTTTGATGCTTTCCAATATTGATTGATAAAGATTGTAGTTCGCTTTTAGATAGGTATCGTAACTTAATAATTCTTCTACTATATTAACTTCGAGACGTTGTCCGAACAGCCTGTAGTACTTGTAATCGGTATAAGATAAATCCTTTTTGTATTTCAATAATAGTCTCCAATATCTTTTTAAACGCCGGTATTTTTTCATATCTTCCCCATTTGATGTTCGTAGGGAATTCATGACACGTACGCGTGTCATATTCATTGCACGACTAATTAATTGAACTAGGTGAAAACGGTCAATAATAATTTTCGCTTGTGGAAATACTTCTTGGATGACATTCACATATCCCGCATTCATATCTATGGTGACAGTTTCTACTTCTTTTAAATCGCGTCTTTGGTAGTTGGCAATAAAATGGCTTTTAATTGTATAGCTATCACGGCGCTCCAAAATATCAAGGATGTCTCCAGTCTCTCCATTAACATATTCAAAGGCCATTTGGCCCTTTGCATATTTAAATTCATCAAACGATAAATGTTTTGGTAATGCATGATAGTAAGGCTTATGTTTTTTAGTTTCTTTCGTTATGATACGTTGCACTGTTGCGGTTGAAGCGGAACAGTCTTTGGCGATGTCGGTTAGGGATTGTGCATCGGTTGATTTTATAAGTACTTTCGCTCTTGTATGATTTGAAATAAAGCAGTGTTCTTCGACAATTGATGTACGTGCAATAAACGAAGTATTACAAGCTTTACAGAAAAATCGCTGTTTCTTTAAGTTTAAATACGTTGGATATATACCGGACATTGGTAGGGTGATACTTGATGTTTTCGTGCCATTTTTATAAATGGTATAATTTTCATTCTTAACCCCACAACATGCACAGTGTGTTGGTGTGTAGGTAAGTTTAGCTGGAATAAACTTGATCATGATTCCTTGATGTTTCTTAATTTGAATAGAATCTTCTACAATCGTAATGTTTTTATCTTGTATATCGAGTAAAACTTTTATATTCTTAGAATAAGACAAGTGATTTTGTAACCGTCAAGTTAATTCGAACACTTTTCGCTCATTAATTTTGAACAGTTTTCTCACTAAATATCGAGCTACGATGTTTTAGTCTATAACTGTCACCTCCTAATTGAATAACCTCAGCTCGATGAATAATCCTATCGAGAATAGCTGCTGTAATCGCTGGATCACCCAATAATTCACCCCATTCACCTGGTCCTTTGTTTGACGTTAATATAATTGAAGATTGATTATGTAACTCATTAATTAAGTGAAAGAATAGGCTGGCTTCTCGTTGATCCATTGCCATAAACATAAGATCATCTATGATGATCAAATTTGAATCTCTTAATCTTTTTAATCGAATTTGTGATTTTCGTGTTATTTCTTCCGTTTTTAATACATGAATGAGTTCTCCCATTGATATAAATGTCACCTTGTATCCTTCGTGTATCACCTTGATTCCTAAGCCTATAGATAAATGAGTTTTACCTACACCAGTTGGTCCTAAAAGAATAAGGTTATAGAGTTGATCCAGCCATGCTAGATCAACTAACTGATTGAATTGCTTTTTCCTCATTTAATACAAACTCATTCAGAGTTTTATAGTTTGGAAATGTAGCCCATTTCATCCTTCTCTCTATTAACTTCTCTCCTCGTCTTCTTAGTTCGTATGACATAATCTCTAAAAAAATTGGGTATATGATAAGTCCTGATTTTCTGCTTTCTTTAAGGCTCTAAAATATATGTTGGGGTAACGAGAAAATTCAGGCATGAAAAAACACGCAGGCTCCTGACTTTGTTAGACTTTGTTAGACTTTGTTTAGACCAATAAACAAACCTACAAAAGGAGCTGCGTGCATATGTATTCTAACATTTCTCTACCCGGATTTAAAGGGATCATCATTAAGGAAGCCGTTGAGGTTAAGGGGAACTATCATCTTCATGTTGAGATGGAGCGCAGGGCGCATCACTGCCCGGCTGAAGAGTGTGGGCAGATGACAGAGAAAGTCCATGATTACAGGGTTCAGAAGATCCAGCACATGAAGATCTTCGCACGCCCGGCAACGGTATACTATCGGAAACGGCGTTATGTATGTGATTGTGGCAAACGCTTCTTCGAAGAGAACGAGCTTGTGGATCGGTATCAGCGCCAGTCTCGGGAGTTCAAACAGACCATGGCGATTGAGTTGATCCACGGGAAAAGCTTCAAAGATGTGGCCTTGCGCCTGGGAACCTCGCCGACGACCGTCATGCGTCGGTTTGATGAAGTGGAGCACACTCATCTGAAAGAGACGAAGGAATTGCCGCGTATCATCGCAATTGATGAATACAAAGGCGATGCAGGCGGTGAACGCTTCCAGACAATTATCGCTGACCCGGTAAACCGCAGACCGCTCGAAATTCTTCCGGATCGAAAGAAAGAGACCGTAAAGGAATACCTAAAAAAGTATGGCGGCAAGGTAGAAGTCGTCGTGATGGACATGAGCCATTCTTTTAAGGCAGCTGTGGATCAGGCGCTGAACCGCCCGATTGTCGTGGCAGACCGTTTTCATTTCGTCCGTTACATTTACTGGGCACTTGAGCGCGTAAGACGGCACGTACAGAAGGATTTCAGCGATTATGACCGGAAGAAGTGCAAACGCATGAAGCATGTCTTCTATAAACGAAACGGGAAACTTACAGAGAAACAGCAGTGGTATCTGGACCGGTATCTTGGCATGTCGGATTACATGCGCAAGGCGTATGAACTGAAAGAGGCATTCTGTGTCTGGTTTGACAGGGCAAAGGAGACGGGTGAGCACGATTTAGCTGCCACGCGTGAAGGGCTTCATGCCTTCTACAGTCTTGTCGGCCAATCAGGTGTAACGGAGTTCGCAAAGGTTACTGAGACTTTCCGCAACTGGCAGAAGGAAATCATGAACAGCTTCGCATTCGGCCTGCATAACGGCTACATCGAAGGCATTAATAATCAGACGAAGGTGATCAAGCGCAATGCATTCGGTTTCAGGCGCTTTGACCGGTTCCGTCTGCGCATTCTGTTGCATCATCAATACAAACAGATTAATGGTCGGCTTACATAGTTAAGGGGCAGGCGATTTTCTCGCCCACCCCAACATTTGACCTAGAACCTTCTTTAATAATTCGGGTAAGTACTCTGCCGTTTCTGATAAACGTAAACTTTTTATAATCTCTTCCAATTGTTTATAGGTACTCACGAAGGATCGCCTCCTTCCATAATCGCCATGTATGCTGATATATCACGGATGGGCGGTTTAATATCCAATAGATAAGATGATTCACCATGTAAGGGTTGAATATCTTTTGATTCCTTATAGGTTCAAGTGGTGTGGGAAAGACACATTTAGCTACTTCTATTGGTATAGCGGCAGCTAAGAAGAGAACAAGCACGTATTTCATTAAGTGTAACGATTTGATACTAAACTTAAAGAAAGCACAACTTGAAAATAGATTGGAAACAAGATTGAAGCATTATTCAAAGTATAAATTACTCATCATCGATGAGATAGGGTATTTACCAATTGATGAAGCTGATGCCAAACTATTTTTTCAATTAATCGATATGCGATATGAGAGAAAAAGCACTATATTTACAACAAACTCTAACTTTAAATCATGGAGTGAAATATTTCAAGATCCTAAAATAGCTAACGCTATTTTAGATAGAGTATTACATCATGCGTCAGTAATAAATATAGTAGGTGAATCTTATCGTTTAAAAAACCACATTCAAAAGGATGACAAGTCTGAGTCCAGTAATCGATTTTAACCAGCAAGATTATTTTCAACTCTTTGAACTAAACTGTACATTCTTAGACAATCGAAAGTGTACATACTTATCTTGACATTTATAAGTGTTTTTTATAAAGGCTTTGGCAATCATGTACGCCTTCAGGAAAATTAAGAATGTGACAAAAGTGGTACCAGTTAATAGAGTAACGAAAATAATATTCGTTGTTCCATTCAATACCTGATTGACCTACCTTTAGTTCGATCGATAACCAACCATTTTCGTCGACTTCAGTAAGATCGACAACGCTATTCTTGATACTCCTCCAATTTACGAGCAATCTTGGTTGCACCTCCAGCCATGGGATCAATTAAGTATCGCATTTCCTCTTGTTGTGAGTGAGTTGTCAGTGGCGCTTTTAATTTATGTATGACCATACATAAATTAAATACCAATACCTACATTATTAGTTTTCCATAAATAAATAGGCTACCTGACATCCGTAAAATACGGTGCCTTGGCAGCCCATTAAAGTGTTAGATATGTACCTCATATCGCTAGGTCAAGTCTAACCAATACTATGTATTTTAGAGTCTTTTTTCATTTTTCTGCTTTAAAAATGTTTGTAATACTGCCGAGACCCTCAATTGAAATAGTAACTTCATCACCGTCTTTGAGCCAAGATCTATTGTCTTCTAGATCACCCATAATAACACCCTCAGGAGTACCTGTAATAATAATGTCTCCTGGCTCCAAAGTAATGTATTTTGATATATAGCTGATGATCTCTTTACAACTAAAAATCATATCTGCAGTATTCGAATCTTGCCTCATTTCTCCATTTAATGTACAAGTAATTCTTAAATTATCCGGATCATTTACATACTTCTTAGGTACCAGATAAGGACCTACCGGTAAATATCCATCACTCGTTTTTCCGAGCATCCATTGTGAAGAACGAAGCTGTAAATCACGGGCTGAGACATCATTAGCTGTAAAATAACCAAATACATGATCAAATGCTTCATCTTCAGTTATATCTTTGGTTTGCTTTCCAATAACTATTCCTAGCTCAGCCTCGTAATCAAGTTCATGTGTATATTTAGAAATCGTTATTTCTTCTTTGTGTCCGGCAAGAGAATTATTAAATTTATTAAATAAAATTGGATGTTCCGGTATAGGCATATTAGACTCAATTGCATGCTTCCTATAATTTAGTCCCACACATATAATCTTTCCAGGTTCATTCACACACGGAGCATATTCAATAGCAGCTTCATCTACAAAAACCATTTTGTCATTATTTCTATTAATTTCATCAACTATTCTAGTAAGATTCTCTTCACTAGAAGAAATTATTTCATGCATTGTATTTGGAATATCATTAATCTCAATCTTACTTAAGGTTTTGGCTAAATCAATAATACCATCATTAACTTTTAATCCTAATTTTAAAGCACCGTTTATTCTATAGTTTAATAGTTTCAAAAAAAATTCCCCTCCGCTTTACTATGTTTAGATTTTCTTTATAATTTGGATTATTAACATATATAATCGTAAAAGAAAGATCAATTAACTCTCAGTTATATCTTAAGGGATATTCCCAACATCGATTATTTTATATACAGAATTTAAAAGATTTTCATGTTTAAACTGATAAACATTATGCTATGCATATTATACTGATAAGACCTTATCATTTTTTCTATGGATGACAAAAAAAGGTTCAGTCCTTCAAGTAAAACATCATTAGCTATGCTTCTAAGCATAAGACTTATCGGATTAAATGAGATTAATTAATTAGTTTCCGTGAATAAATAGAATAGGAGTTTACATCACGTTAAATTTGATTCCCCTCCTCCCGTCTTGTAACTTCACATATTAACTTACTTCCTTCCTAAAAATTATCTCATTAGTAAATTCGGTAAAAATAAAACTAATTCAGGAAATAGTACAAGTATTATAAGTGCAATAATCATAGCTAGTAAAAATGGAACTAGTCCCTTTGATGCTTCTACTAATCCAACTTTTGCTATCCCAGCGGATATAAATACATTTAGTCCTACTGGAGGAGTAGCCATTCCAATTGCTAGTGCAATAACCGTAATTAATCCTAAGTGAATCATGTCGATCCCAGCTACTTGTGCAATTGGAATTAGGACAGGCGTAATAATAATTAGTGCAGCACTTGTATCCAAGAAAGTTCCTGCGATTAAAAATATAACAACTATTATTAATAAAACAATCGTTGGATTTGTAGATATATTTCCTAGGAATGCAGCTAGGTCTTGAGGTAACCTCTGACTTGTTATTACCCAAGCAAATACGTTTGCATTTGCCACTAGGAACATAATCATTGAAGATGTTAATGCAGAATCATAGAGAATTTTGGGCAAATCTGTTATTTTTAGCTTCCTATAATAAAAGAATCCTAATAATAGCCCATATACTACTGCTATAACTGCTGATTCAGTCGGTGTAACAATCCCTAGCATTATTCCTCCCAAGATTATTACAGGCATTAATAAGGCAGGAAAGGAACTTATAAATGATTTAATAATATTTACGAATGAAGTCTTTTCCTCAGTAGGATAACCTCGTTTTTTTGCAATAATATATGCGGCAATCATTAATGAAATTCCTATTAATATTCCTGGAATAACCCCACCCAAAAACAACTGACCTACCGAAGCACCCGAAACAATACTAAACAAGATCATAACTATACTTGGTGGGATAATTATACCTATTGCTCCTGCTGTTGCTTGGATCCCAGTAGCATAACTTTTGCTAAAACCGCGTCTTATCATTTCAGGAATAGTTATCTTTCCCATAGCAGCTGTATCCGCTGCTGCCGAACCTGAAATTCCTGCAAAGAACATGGAACCTACCACAGTTATTAGTCCCAATCCCCCCTTTATATGTCCAACCAATGCATAAGCAAATTCAATTAACTTCTCTGAAATACCTCCGCGTTCCATTATTGAACCAGCCAGAATAAAGAAAGGAATTGCAATTAACGTAAATGAATCAGTCCCGGTAAACATTCTTTGGGGTATAACTATTAAAGGTACATTATGAACAATTAATAGTGTAACTGTAGAGGCTATCCCCAGTGCAAATGCTATTGGTACATGTATGACAAAAAGGATTAGTAAAATGAGAATCATTATTAAGGATATCAAACCTTCTCCTCTCCATTCCGTTTAAACATGTTTTCTAAAACAAACAACAAAGAAAATATTGAACCAATTGGAATCGCTGCGTAGAATATGCCAATTGGTAAGCTTAAACTAGGAGATTTTTGAGCCCAGTTGCCAACACTTAATTTAATTCCAAAATATATTAACACTAATAAAAATATAATCACAATGAAACTTACAATGTGTTCTAATACTTTTTTTGATACACCAGTTAAACGTTCTGCTAATATATCTACCCCTATATGAATATGTCCCCGAACACCAACACTTGCAGCTAAAAAAGTTAAGTAAATAAAGAGGTATCGAGTAACCTCTTCTGACCATCCCAGAGGATTGTGAAATATGTATCTAGATAGTATTTGAAAAGCAACTACTATAGTCATAATCGCTAGGAATGTTACTATAACTACTTTCAAAGTTTTTTCAATAAAGTCCAAATTTCTCACTTCCTTTAGTTATATTTATCAGAAGGAGGTTAATCTCAATAAATGTAACTTATCTCATATCAATTATTTCTTGTACAATACGTTTACCTTCTTCTGCATCACCACCACCAATATCATCATAGAACTGTGGATAAACTTCTTTTTGCATTATTTCAAAAAAATCTTCCAAGAAATTATTACTTGGTTCATTTACTTCCATGCCCTGTTTTTCTAAATCTTTTATAACTTTGACATTTTCCGTCTCATAGTAATTATTTTTAAATTCTTCCGCTTTCTTAGTACCATCTATAAATACTTTTTGAACCTCTTCGGGAAAAGTCTGCCATAAATCTTCGTTAATAAAGATATGTCTTGGAAAGAAAGAGTGACCTGTTAAAGTTAAATAATCTTGAACCTCAGCAAATTTAAAATCATTTATTAATATTGCCGGGTTTTCCTGAGCATCAATAATACCTTGTTCCAAAGAAGAGTAAAGATCACCGATTGGAATTGGAGTAGGTGATACTCCTGGTATCGCTTCATAAGTTGCACGAATTAAAGGACTCTCTTGAACACGCATTTTAATTCCCGACAGATCTGCAATATCATAAATTGGATGTTTATTATTTGTAATATTTCTAAATCCGCCATCAGTAACCGCTAGTAATCTGAGATTTTTCTCCAAGGTTTTTTCTGCAAGGTATTCTCTTACAATATCACTGTCTGCCACACTATGAACATGATCGAGATCAGTGTATAAACCTGGTAAATCATAAAATAAGGCTTCTGGAACAAAGTTTCCCAATGGAGAATTTGTCACCAACGTCATATCTACAGTTCCTAATGTAACTCCTTCAATTAAATCACGTTCATTTCCTAATTGACTTGCTCCATAGTTTTCAATTTTATATAACCCATTCGTTTGTTCTTCAACATATTCACTTAGTAAATCCACAGTTTGATGCAATATATCACCTGCTGCACCACCATGGCCTAATTTTATTGTAACTACATCCCCATCATTACTTGTCTCCGCTGTACCCGTTGTACTGTCTTCACCTGTTGTTTCTGAGTCGTTACCGCCACATCCGGAAACTATTAATCCCAAAATAATTATTGAAACTATATGTATAAACTTCCTCATAGTTTACCCTCCATTTCGTTTTAGTTAAATATAGTGAAATTTGTCTAATTTAGGCAAGCCTACCTTACAGCTTGCCTAATATATTAACTTCTTATCCTTCTATATACACTTTAAAAATAACACCTTATATCAACTTGTACATTTCATGTTCAAATAATGTCAATAGGTATACATTAATTCTGTAACGCAATAATCATTTCAACTTCAATAGGTGTATTTAAAGGCATTGATGTAACTCCTGTAGCTGTTCTAGCGTGAATTCCCTTTTCGCCAAAAACTTCTTTAAGGAAATCGGATGCTCCATTTAAAACTATATGTTGATCAGTAAAGCCCGTAGCACATGCAACAAAACCATTTACCTTTAATATACGATCAATTTTATCCAAAGTCCCAATCTCTTCTTTTAGAGCTGCAAGAGAATTTATAATACATAACCTTGCCAATTCTTGTCCTTGTTCAATGGTTACAGTATCTCCTAATTTTCCTGTGTAAGGTAAATCTCCAAAAGTACTGTTGACAAATGGCATAGACCCACTGATATATGCTCGATTTTCATGAACAAGTGCACCAACAAATGCAAACTCTCCTGGAAGTTTCCAAGGTTTGGGAAGCTTATATCCCAGTTCTTCCATCCTTTTTTCTACTTTACCCATTTTAATCACTCCACAATTTTTTATAACTTAAATATTTAATTACTTTGCATGTTACCAATTTAAACCAACATATTATTTCTTAAAATACTTTTATTGTATTTATTACCGTTTTCTTAATTATATATTTAACCCCCCTTTCAATTAATGTGATATTTTCATAAACGTCTTCCCTCCCTATAATAATAAATAATTACAAATTATTGTTTCTTTTCAGTTAATTTATCATGTGAAATGTTTTCTAAGAGTTTTGCAACTTCATCACATGTCCTACTCAAATGTTCTTTGACAATCTTTTCTGCCATAGGACTATCCTTTTCTTTCACGGCTTTTATAATATCCCGATGATCTTTATTTCCTTTCTGTATTTTTTCCTTCGTATTACCACTTGATACATATAACCTTAAATAACGATCAACATTATTTCTAAGCTGTAAAATCATATTTTCTAATGTCTTATTTCGACTTATTTGATTAAGTCTTTTATGAAACTCTCGATTATAAAGCATAAAGTCGCTAGCGGATGCGTTGTCCATTTTATCAACAAGCCTGTCCAGTTCTTTAAAATCGCAATCCTGGATGTTCTCTATGACATATCTAACTGATAACGCTTCCAATTCACGCCTGATTTCACACAACTGATGGACCTCCTTAGGAGACAATTTTGTCGCCACAGCCTTTTTATGAGGTTCTAAGACCACTAATCCCTCATTTTCTAATTGCAAAAGTGCAGTTCTAATTGGCATTCTACTTACTCCAAGTTTCTCTGCTAAAATTGTGGTTTCTAATGGTTTTCCATCACTATAATATCCATTTAATATCGCTTGTCTCAAAATATTTGTAACCCATTCTTGAGTCGTTTGAATTCTATCATTCTTTTCATCTATTAACTTTGTAAATTCATTGTTATTCACCTATCAATACCACCTTTACTAACCTCTAATTCACACTTAAATAACTGGATAATGGATATTGGATATTGGATATTGGATCCACTTAATTAATTTATATAACAATCTAACAGATAAAAAGACCTATGTCAATAAGAATTCAGAAAATTATTAAATAAATGAATAAAATGGATATTTAATCTATCTCAATAAACTTATACTCTACATTAGTAATTACATATCCAATATAAGTAAATCAAGTTGTTCTAGGTAGCACTTTCATCCAATATTTCCAGTACACTTTTTCAGGGCACCGCGCGCTAACTTTGAATTAAAAAAATTTCAACTAAAAGTAATAATGAAATGATTCAGTTCGTTAAGAAACTAAAGTAAGAAGATAAAAGATAAGTTGGAATAAAATGATCAAAAAGGAATTTTTAATCCTGTTCTTTTTAACTGAACGCTCTTATGTGTGTCTCACTAAATTACTATTCACTGAACTTTTTAATAGAACTAATCTTCTGTTTTTCCCTCTTGAGAAGATGACCGTAAATATCTCTGTCGCATGGTCCCTAGAGACTAAAAAATTAAAATGGAATCCCCTAGCACAACTTCCACGAGCACGGCTGCAATCTCCTTGTTGCTTACAGGTCTACTTTCAATTAAATTCCCCCGTTATTCCTGCTAAAGTTAGATTTCTTCAACTACAATACCCACATACGTAGTTACTCAGGCAAAGAAAAGACGTTTCGATTTAAACCATTAAAATTCCGATTCAAAAACCACGCTCCTTTTTCTAGGAACGTGGTTTTGATTATCGTTTCCGATTTCTGCTAATTGTCATCATTAAGTTGAAACGTTTTTGTTTACTCTACGCTTACATGATGAACGGTTTTTCCTGGTGAGTAAATGTCCATTATGTTCCAGTGTCCATCTGTTGGTACAGGATTGTTAACCATTGGAACATCAAGCACAACCGGCTTGTTCATTTGAATTGCTTTTTCAAGTACTGGCTTAAATTCATCTGCGGCGTTAATCTTAATTCCTTCTACACCGTATGCTTTCGCAATTGCAGCAAAGTCAGGTGACTTTTCAAAAACAGTTCCATATGTTGTATCAAAATGTGCTTTTTCAAGTCCTGCAATTGTACCAAAGGATGAGTTGTTCATAATAATCCAAATGACAGGGATATTTTCTTCTGCAGCCGTCGCGAGTAGTGCTGGGTTTTGACCGAAGCCACCGTCGCCTACGAGTGAAATAACTACATTTCCATCTGCTGCAAGTTTAGCCCCAAGTGCTGCTGGTGCACCGAAGCCCATCGTTGCAAATCCACCTGGCGTCAAAATACTACCTGCTTTATATATCGGGAATTGCTGCCCTACTCCATTTTTATTCCAACCGACATCTGTAGTAATATATGCATCTTTAGGGATTACAGCTTCTACATCTGCTAAAATCCGTTGTGGCATGAGTGGGAAGCTATTATCCTGACGTATTTTTTCATTGCTTGCTTTAAATTCCTTTTTGTAAGTTGCTATTTCCTGTTTAATTTCATTATTTACTTTTCCTTCCGGATAAAGCTCCTTAGCAACACGATTTAATACGGTTAGTGCTTGTTTTAAATCTGCCACAACTCCGATTTCGACGGGATAATTACGTCCAATTTCCTCTGCACTTATATCAATTTGAATTAGTTTTGTTTTTGGAATGTCAAACGTATATTCAGGCTCCCAGGAACTGCTGTCTGCTTCGGCAAACTGTGTACCTAGTGCAAATATCGTATCTGCTGTTCGGGTTTTCTCATTAATGAATTTCGTCCCCCAAAACCCTGTCATTCCAAGCGTTAGATCGTTATCGTCTGCCATAACACCTTTCCCCATTAATGAATGGGCAACCGGAATATCAAAATGTTCTACAAACGTTCGTAATTCCTCCGCAGCATCTGCTAAAATAACACCGCCACCTGCATAAACTACTGGTTTTTCAGCGTTCACTAGCTTTTCGATGATTTCCTTTGCTGTCACATCATCAATTGATGGCTTTGTAAGTGTACGCGTATGGTGCATAGCTCGGTCAAATAATGATGCTTCGATTTCTTTTGAAAATATATCCATCGGAACATCTACCAATACAGGACCTGGTCTACCTGATTCAGCAAGCTGAAATGCTTTTTCCATTATTTCAGGAAGTAAATCTGGGCGGTCTACCCGCCATGCACGTTTCACGAACGGGCGGTAAATTTCATATTGGGAAGCGTCTGCATGTAAATTCACCTCTTGGTGTGGGTGTTTCCCGTAATAATGACTTGGAATATCTCCAGCAATTACAACCATCGGTATGGAGTCTAATGCTGCATTCGCAACTCCTGTAGCTGCATTCGTAAGACCCGGACCTAAATGACTTAGAACAACCGCCGCTTTTTTAGTCACACGTGCATAGCCATCCGCCATGTGGGCTGCAATTTGTTCATGCCGTACGTTAATAAACGTTATCGAGCTATTTTCTAACTGGGACAGAAAGGCAATATTTGTATGGCCACAAAGTCCGAATATATGCTGAACGTCGCGATCTTCCAGGTATTCAACCAACAATTTTGACACTGATTCTTTTGACATTTCCTTACCTCCTGAAAGTATAATTTACGAATAAACCAATTAATCCATGCGAAGGACAACCATTTTAGTCTCCGTCATCTCCTGAATTGCATAACGCGGCCCTTCTCTACCGATCCCGCTATTTTTCACTCCGCCATACGGCCAATGATCGAGACGGAAATTAGATGTGCCGTTAATAACTACGCCTCCTACTTCCATTTCATTTGCCACTTGATATGCAAGGTCGATTTTATTTGTAAAGATTCCAACTTGTAACCCAAATGGCGAGTTATCGGCTTCCGTTATTGCTTCTTCTAGCGTCACATAAGGAATAATACTAACGATTGGACCAAATACTTCTTCACAAACTACTTTTGCGTGCTTTGGCGGGTTTTTAAGCACAGTAGGTACGACAGAAGCCCCATGTTGTTCACCACCATGCAAAATCTCTGCTCCCGCTCTAACCGCTTCATCGATCCAGTTCATAATACGATTCGCTGCGTTTTCATCAACCAATGTTCCTACATCTGTGTTCAAATCGAGTGGATCCCCGCATTTAAGCTGTGATACCTCGCTCACGAGCTTCTCGGTAAATGTATCGATAATTTTTTCATGAACATAAATCCGTTGCACGGATATGCAACTTTGTCCTGTATTACTGAAACCAGTTTTTGCACACATCGCTGCAGCTTTATCTACATTGGCATCTTCGTGTACGATTGTTGCCGCATTACCACCTAATTCATATAGTTGTTTTTTAATTCCAGCAATTTGTGCTATGTTACGACTTGCAACAATTCCCCCGGTAAACGAAATAAGGTTCACACGGTCGTCACGCACGATCTGCTGACCAACCTCTACACCGCCAAGCACCATGTGGATTGCCTTTTTTGGAAGTCCAACTTCAAGAAGCAACTCCAATAAAGCGGTTGCAATTAACGTCGTCTGTGGCGCTGGCTTTAATATCGTTACATTTCCTCCGCCAAATGCTGGTCCCACTTTGTGACAAACGAGATTTAATGGGGCGTTAAAAGGCGTTACTGCAGCAACTACACCGACAGGAACACGATATGTATTTGCAATTGCATTTACCCCTCGTTCGGAAACATCGCCAGGCAAGGTTTCGCCATGAAGACGTTTCGCTTCTTCAGCAGAAAGCTCCAACGTTTCAACCGAGCGATCCACCTCTCCTAACGTATCTTTTAAAGGTTTTCCTAGCTCACTGGACAACAATTGAGCAAATTCCTCTTTTCTTTCCTCTAATCGTTTTGCTGCTCTTTTTAATATGTTAGCACGCTCGTGCGTCGGAATTGCTTTAATCTCTTTTTTAGCAGCATGGGCAGATGCGAGCGCGTATTCCACGTCTTCTTTGCTGGTTGCGTATTGTTCTCCTATTTTCTCCTTTGAAAAGGGATTGATAACAGTAGCTTTTTCACGTTCTGCATGTACCCATTCTCCATTTATAAAAGAACTTGCTCTTTTCATTTTTATCACCCTTATCTAAAAGTCGTTGGATCGATCTACTTTTTGAGCTGCAAGGTGTAATGTTTCTATCCTCTTATGGTATAATGCTTTATTAGATCGATCTAAAACTTATATATAATATTACTATAAATTCGGTTAATTGACAATACAAAATATATTTAACCGCTTTAAAAATAACGTTACGAGCTTTAATTATGTAACCGATGCTTCAGGGGGAATAGCATGATTCGCATTTTTTTATATCCAATCGTTATCATACTGTACATTTTAGCAAACATATTTACCATACCTTCTCTGCCTTATATGGTTGGCATATTCGCAAATATTGCTATCGTTGTCTCGTTATTTTATGCGAACGGTTTGTACTTTTATTCTGGGGTTTTCTTTTACATAAGCGGACTCATTTTGTTTTTCTATCACGGCCTTACTTGGCAAGATTTCTTATTACAATTTGATACAATGCTTGGTATTTTAGCATTATTTCTTTTGTTGCCTTTTCTTAATTCTTTAATTCTAGTCGGTCGTTATGATCAGCATTTGCGCTCGCTATTGCAATATAAAGTAGATCATGCTGGTGATTTGTATCAGCGGGGAGCAATTGTCACTCATATTTTAGGGCTCTTCCTCAATATCGCAACCATTCCATTGCTTTTAAAGGCTATGCAATCGGCTTTAAAAAGCTATAGTAAGAGCTTCACAGATGTGTTTTATGCCAAAAGTCTTTTAAGAGGATATGCTTTATGTCTTATGTGGAGTCCAATGGAAATTCTCATCATTCAAACCATCGATATTACTGGACAAAACTATTTATTTGTCCTCCCATTTTTATTGCTAT
Organism: Virgibacillus sp. W0430; assembly: GCF_051846935.1. NCBI lineage: Bacteria > Bacillati > Bacillota > Bacilli > Caryophanales > Bacillaceae > Virgibacillus > Virgibacillus sp. W0430. The sequence goes on along the minus strand of NZ_JBPYCS010000001.1, from coordinate 115,150 downwards.
TTTGCACCGTCATTTTATGTGTCGATACCGTACGTGCAAAAAGAAAGTATACGCATTTGCACGTAAATATTGAACATAAAACCATATCGCTTCGAGAAATATTTTCAAAAATAAGCGAGCTTACGATATTGCTTACCCTTTTAGTAAGTGCAGTAACAGCTTTAAATCATTTTTTACACCAAGGATACTTGTTTTCACTCGTTTTACTAATCATTCCCATTTCATTTGTATGGGCTATGCGAATTCATAAAGTAAAACGGTATGTGATTCATAGTTTTTCCCATTGGAAAGAAAGAACAAAAGGACTTGCAAACTATTTTTTTATGTTTTTAAGTGCGGGGTTTTTCGTCAATATGATTTCGGATACGTTAATATTGGATATCGTACAACGTTTTATTTTAGGGCACGCGGATCAAACGATTCTGTTGTTTTTCTTAATTTCGGCTTTTTTCCTAATCACAGGATATATCGGTTTTCATCCGTTAGTTTCGATCGTCCTTTTAGGAGAAACCTTACGTCCATTTATACAAGAGATTACAAGTATACCACTCGCCATCGTACTAATAATTTGTAGTTTAAGCACAGTGATGTTCAGCCCGTTTAATCTATCCATTTCAATTCTAGCAAGTGAATTAAAAACTAATATCTTTCGTGTCGGTATTCGGAACCTCCCATTTTCAATTGTAATTATGCTAAGCTCCATTGCGTTTGCATCGCTTATTCATTTCGTAACGGGCTTTATAAAATAATTACTGACTTGACCATTAGCTAAAGCTGGAAGCCGAAGTGTCATTTGCTTACATCTACCTTCCTTTTATGAGGAATTCTTCTATGATTAACATAGCATCAATAGCCGTGGACTTATGCGAAGACTCCTGTGGGAAAAGCAACAGCCGAAAATCCATTGAAGAAGTTTGAAAAAACTTCTTCAATTAGTTGAGGCGTTGCCCACGGAAAGCGAAGTATATATCTACTGCGGTCGGTAGGAATCAATACTAAAATTAACGAATACAAAGAGAGGTTTTTTAACTTCTTAAAATAACACCCACAAATACGTGACTCAATCCCCGCCCTTTAACTTTAAGACATGCTGCGTGTTTTTTTGTTATACTAAAAGCATCGGAAAACATAAATACAATAGTGGACGATTAATATCGTACGTTACTTTTATGGAGGAGAAATGGATGAAAAACACACAACGACGCGTCACATTAAAAGATGTAGCAGATCATGCAGGTGTTTCCCGTGCAACAGCCTCTTTAATCGTTCGCAACAGTCCTAAGGTTGCTGAAAAAACAAGAAAAAAAGTACTCAAATCCATGGAAGAACTTGGCTACGTCTATGACCGGGTAGCGGCAAATTTGCGATCACAAAGTTCAAAAACAATCGGCATTATTATTACAGATATCGGAAACACATTCTTCTCTCAATTTTTGCGAGGCGTACATAAAGAATTAGAAAAATATAACTACACAATTATTTTAGGAACAACCTTCGATTCACTTACCGAACAAAACCGGCTGTTATCCACAATGCTAGAAAACCGTGTTGGCGGTATTTTGTTATGCCCTGTTTCTTCCAGCTCGGAAGAAACCGTTAAAAAAATAAACCAACTACAGCTTCCAATAGTTGTAAGTGTACGTGAATTAGCTAATTTAAAAAGCGATTACGTTGGGTTGGATTATCGCCAAGGCGCTTATATGGCAGTAAAATATTTGATTGAGAAAAAACAGCATAAACGGATCGCCTTTATTGGCGGGGTAACGAACTCCTCTACGTGGGAAGAAAGAATGGATGGATATAAAAAAGCTTACGAAGAGGCAAATCTGCACTTAGATCAAGCGATTATTATGGGCAGTTCACCGACGCGAGAAGGTGGACTTGAAGCGGTTGAAAAAGTAATGCAAGCAGCAAACCCACCAGAGGCAATCTTCTGTTTTAGCGACTTAGTTGCCTTTGGAGCGATTATTGGGCTACGGAAAATGGGGTATACACCAGGAAAGGATATTGATATCGTTGGCTTTGACAACATACCAGAAGCGCTTATTACCTTTCCATCCTTAACGACCATTTCTTCCTTTGCTCAAACTACTGGGACAACGGCAGCTCGACTTTTACATGAAAGAATGAATGAACCTACCCTTGACAGACAACGCGTCATTATTGATCCTAAGTTAATTCAAAGGGAATCTTCGTAAACAATCCCACCATAGCCAAAGGATCTTTAGAGCTGATAGGTAATCTGCCCTTAATAAGATACAGATTGCAGAAACAGAAAGAGACTGGGACTGAACTATTTAAACTAATAAGAAACCGAACAATTAGATTTAAAGGATAACCTCGTTCTGAAGATACTTCGCTTCCGTAGGCGGCTGATGCGTCTCCGCCTGCTGGAAACTACGTAAATTTCCGAGCCTATTTTAGCTCATTGCTCAAAACTTTTAACTTAGCAACTTTGTTATGTCCCAGCCTTGATCTGTGCTTTCATGTTATTTTCTATCTTTAGCTTTTTTGCATCTTTCGCACTTATATTTTCAACTAAATAATTGATCGATTTTCATAATTTCTCCGGTTGAAAGTTGTACGTTTTGTGCGTGTAAATTTTTAATCGCTTGCTCACCCTTTTTAGCTCCTGGTATAATTACATCGATTGCCTTCTGCTTAAGATACCAAGCTAGTACGAGCTGTGCAACTTCGATGTTTTTATCCTTTGCCATTCCATTTAATTCCGCTACTTTTTGTAAGCTATCTCGAAAGGCTTCACCTTTAAAATGCGGCTTATCGTTACGTAGATCGCCCTTGGCAAACGTCGTACTCTCATCGTATTTTCCTGCTAATAATCCCGATGCAAACGGAAAAAATGGCACAAAAGATATATTATGCTGAATGGTGTAAGGAAAAAGCTCTTTTTCTGCTTGCCGTTGAATCAAATTATATTCCCCTTGAAACACGTTCACATACCCATCCTGATTTGCTTCTTCAAGTTGCTCTTTCGAAAAGTTAGATACACCGATTGCACGAACTTTTCCTGCATCCTTTAGTTCCTTTAATGCGCCAACAGACTCATATTTCGGTGTTGCCTCATCAGGAAAATGAATATAAAACAAGTCAATATAATCTGTTTGCAAGCGCGTTAATGCATCATCTACCGCTTGCTTCAAAAAAGCAGGCGAATTATCAACCACAGTCTTGTTATCAACAAATCGATGCGCTGCTTTTGTCGCCAATACGACCCTTTGGCGACCACCTGTTTCTTGTAATATTTCACCAATTATTTCCTCGGATCGTTTCGGTCCATAGATGAATGCGGTATCCCAAAAGTCTATCCCATTTTCCAGGGCCGTTCGCAATAATTCTCTACCAGCTTCATCCTTTATTGTAGGGTAAAGCCTTTGACCGCCGACTGCATTCGTTCCAAGCCCAATTGGATTTACAGCAATATCCGTTCCTCTCAGTATTACTTTATTCATAACGTTACCCCCTCCTATAGTATGTTTAGGCGTTCTTTTCCGCCTATTAATTTTTACTAATTTACAAAAATCACAAAGACCTCATTGTCAATAACTCTGTTACCTTCCACTACTGGCGAACGCTTTTCGCGGGCATGGCTTGAGCCTCCTCGCTCGCAAAGACAGCTCGCTGTGGGGTCTCAAGACGCATGAGGAGTCGCCGCCATCCGTTATAGGAAACTCAGTTTGTGCATGAATAGTCTGTTAAGTAATATGTCAAACACTTGGACGCTGCGTCTTAGGATCATTTGAGACAATTCTTATTCTCCTTACGGGCTTAACTAAATTAAAAAGACTATTTCCAAGTGTACGTTTTGACCTTCAAACACGCAGGCTGTGCACCTTGATATTCAAACCTGGATGGTTGTAGCTCCAGGGCGGATTTCGATACAAGGATCGTACGCATAAACGTGGCTGCTGACCAGCGCTCACGTTTGTTCCAAGATAACTTACTATTTAATTATCTTTCGCTTGACATATCACCCAAAGGCTTCTTCTATTGGACTATTTTTCAATGTTTATTTATTTTCCGAGTATCAGCTTCACACTTTTTCTAGTTAGAATGCTTTAAACACCTTACAATTGGCAACATGACGAAGGAAAACTCTATTTGCACATTAATGCAAACTTTTTTGATCAAACGTTTGCTTAATTTCGGCACTTAAGCTACTGTACATATGTGAAAAACCCGTTCCTTATTTTAACGATAGGAACAGGCTATTGGTTTGTTTTCAAGCATTATTACCACTTCGGAATCAATTGTTGCGTGCGTTGAATAGCTTCTCGTAATTGCTTTACAGGAATCTGTCCTGGTGCAGATAATTCTACCCCTACACCAAAGGTAATGATCGATCCATACGCCCATCCGACAATTCTGCTGAATCCCCCAATATCACCCATGGACATTGTAACGACGGGAATATTTAATAGTGCATCAATTTCTCTTGTTGCATCTAACAATTGGAATACATCCTCTTTGCTATTTGGCATAACAGCAAACTTTGCAATATCGGCTCCGAGGCTTTCTGCTTGTTTAGCCCGCTCAATAATCTCTGCTTTGTTAGGCGTTTCACTGAAATTATGATAGGATAATATCAATTTCTTGTTGCTCGCTTCTGCGATCGATTTTAACGTTTTAACATAGTTCGTTTCATTGGAAGTTTCATAATCTATCATATCAACACTTGTTCGTTCACAAACGGCGCGAATTAATTGGACCTTTTCTTTTTCCGTTAATGAAATTTTTTCTCCACCTTCATGTTCTGCTCGAATAGTGAATAGAAGGGGGATCTTCGTTTTGGATTTTATCCCATCTATAATTTCTATTACTTCGTCCGTCTCTGATAAAGACGATAAAAAGTCTGCGCGCCATTCAATAATATCCGGCTCTTGGGTAACAACCGTATCGAGTTGATTCAATATAATTTCTTTTGTCTTACCTGTCAATGGCGTACAAATGTATGGGTGTTTTTTATTTACTAACAAATCCTCCATTAACAACATTCCTTCCATCTTGTTTAAGTAATCGTATTATACCATTAATCTATCTTAAAAAATTATGTTAACACATGCTCTTTTCTTTTCGCGGATTTGCATGGAAGTACGCTTTTGCTGATTCCAAGCAACGTCGTGCAAATTCTTCATATCCTAAAAGGTCGGACTGTTGTTTATTTGGTAGCTCAATCGAATAAGGTACATTCGGGATAGCGTTTACAACACTGGCAACATCAATCCCACCCTCACCAACATACGACCGCGCTTCTCGTACAATTCTCATCATTTCTTCTTTATCCCGAGGAATCTCTTCTACTGCATCACACAAATGGACAAAATGAAACCACTCTTTTGGCACTTTACGCAGTTCTTCTACTGTATCATGCGCACGATGAAAATGATGAATGTCTATTAATAATCCAGCGTTTTTCCGACTTACAATAGATAAGATTTCTGTTGCCTCCACCATTTTGGATACGCTTGCAATTGGTACATACTCTAAATCAACTGTTAAATTATATTGGGCTGCAAGATCACAAAGTCGGGAAAACTTCTCTACTGCTTCGTAACGATTATCCGTCCAAATGCTACTCAATACATGCTTGCCACCTAATTCAGCAGCCATTTCAAGTTCAGGTTCATATTCACTTGGGTCAATATTATCCGCGATTCGTGCAAGTTCAATATCTAATAATTGAATGTTTCTATCTTCCATTGCTCTTTTCGTTTCTTTGAATAATGATTTATTCGTAGCGAGTGAAAAATTTTGCTCCCCTGGAAGCCCCATATATATCGGACGTAAGCTAATGAAATCATAGCCTGCATTCGCCGCCATATGTGCCATCTCCGGAGGTGGTGTATTCAACACCGTTAAGTAGGCAAGAGAAAATTGTTGATCCATTTTTAAAATCCTCCCCTAGTTTCAATTGTTTTAGATCGATCTAATTATAGTGTGTAATTTTTGGCCCCCAAAATATTAAGAAAGGCGTACGCCAATTTAGATCGATCTAATTATTGGGTTTATAATACACGATATGAAGCAAAAGTTCAATACATATTTGCTTGAATGAACCTCATTACGTTTAATCTTTAAAGAAAGAGGGGAAGGCGCTCCCTCTCCTCTTCTTCTATTGCTTTATACGTTCGTATCCTGTGTATATATCGTTGTATTCTAGGTAAATAACCATTAATCTTGTTTAATTTCTGCTACGACTTGTTCAACTTCATTTCTAGACATTTTTTTCTTTCCGCTTTCCATTGCTTTCAACGTTCTTTTCGCCAAAGCGAGTGGGATTCTGCAAAACAATAAAATGTTTTTCGTTTTAATAGATAGCATGTATTTATCCGCCAGTTCTAGATTTTCCCGGGCAAACTGAAACATATCTTCCCTATTCCAGCCATCAGGTATAAATTCTACACCACGTTCTTCCATATCCTCGTATTGATTTCGCAAAATATTTACTGCTTGCAATCCACGACCGTACCCGATAGCGAGCTCCCGATCCGTTTCCGTTCCATCGTACCACCGCCAAATATCGGATAGCATCACACCAACAAGACCTGCAACATAATACGTATAATCGTTTAAATCATCTTTTGTTTGTATTTGCCAATCTTTCGTAGCCCACTTTGCCATCCCAGTGGCCATTTCTGCTGTTGATTCTTTAATTTTTCCAACGATATCCGCAGGGCAAAAGTCAATCCAATCGCCTAACCTCAATGTCACCTCTGGCAATACGGTTTGATACGGCTGCATTAATTTGTCATACGCCTCATAATCAAAGACGTCTTTTAGCAGTAATTCGCTCGTTGATCGCAATAGTTTTTCTTTTACTTCCCTATCCAGCATTTCATGATCTTCAATTTCATCTACGGCCCGCATGCATAAATAAGCGGAGCCCACTGTTTTTCGTAAGGTAGGCTTTAATAAACTGATGGGAATATAAAACGTTCTGCTTGTTAGCTTCAACATGTGCATTGCTTCTTTTTCGAGCTTGGCTCTGTTACTCAACTGACAATTCCTCCTGGCATTATGGTTACTTTTAGTATAGCAGAGAAACCGATTTTTTTCTTAGATAGCGCTTTAATTGTACTGTAAAAATTATATTATTGATTTACGTTCATACTAGTGTTTAATACTATATTCGTTTAGTTCGGTTCAGCTAGTAGCTCGCTCTTTCCGTAAGAACCATTGTCGGTTTACATTTATAAAAAAATTATGATTCGCTTATAATGCTCGATTTTAAGCCTTAAGCCAATTTCATAATGGCCATTTTTAAGAAATCACAAAAGAACAGAATTTTAATATTCACTTAAACATTTAAAGCGAGATTGGTGTCTGCTGTGTTCCATCCGGATCCACTCCGCTTTCCGCAGGCAACGCCTCAACTAATTTTAAAAGGTTGCCCCAAAACTTTTAAAGTGGATTTTTGGCTGTTGCTTTACCTGCTGGAGTCTGCGTGGATCCGGATTCCACACAGACGAGTTGGTGTTGCTATGCACCCTCTGTTTCTTGGTTGAATGCTGTATGAATTCGATCAACTGCTAATTTAGATGCATTGTACATTAAGGTGACTATATCAAAATGAACTTTTGCTTGTTTACCTGTTCTGGAACGAACATTGTTTAATGTATAATGGTCATAGGGAGTGTCCCTCCAGTCTCTTTATGGTTTGTAGTCAACTACCATTATACAAGATTTGGGGCGGTGCTTCTTCTTTAAGTTTTGAAACCCTTGGCCTGTAAGGGCTTGGGATTATGAATCTCATTCCTTTAATTAAACAATTATAAAATTTACTTAAACGAATATCTTTCTTTTTTTAGCCTGATAGCGTAGCATTTAAGAAGGAACTTCACGAAAGGATACAAAATATGGATAAACGTGTATATTTACTCACGATCATCGCCTTCGTAGTGGGCATGGTCGAATTAATTATAGGTGGAATATTAGACTTAATCGCCACCGACTTACAAATTTCTCTTGGGCAAGCAGGACAGCTTATTTCTGTTTTTTCCCTTGCCTTTGCAATTGCTGCTCCTGTTTTGCTCGTTATGACCGCTAAAATGGACCGCAAGCGACTTACGATTTACGCACTTTTCGTTTTTTTATTAGGCAATATGATTGTATTATTTAGTACATCGTACCTTATGTTAATGCTTGCACGCATAATTTCAGCTGCTAGTGGCTCCTTGCTTGTCGTACTAAGCATCACGCTTGCATCAAGTATTGTTTCACAAAAATATATTGGACGAGCTATAGGAATCGTCGTCATGGGTGTAAGTGGTTCCCTCGTTTTAGGTGTTCCAATCGGGTTAATGCTAGGCAATACTTTTGGATGGCGAGCTCCATTTGCCTTAATATGCAGCTTAACATTGCTCATGATTATTTTTGTTTACTTTTTCATGAAACCAATTGAATCAACTAAAGCGATTCCTTTAAAAGAACAAATCGCAACATTAAAAGAAAGAAAGATATTTTTCACACAGCTAACAACGTTTCTTTTTTTAGCTGGTCATATTACTCTATATGCTTACTTCACCCCTTTTCTAAAGCAAATCGTAGGTGTTGAAGATACGTGGATTAGTTTCATTTATTTACTGTTTGGCATTTCAGCAGTTGCTGGTGGAGGTATTGGTGGTACAGTTACCGATCGCTTTGGACCAAAGCGCATAATGATTTTCGTAATTACATTATTTGCAGTAACGATGTTCATCATTCCGTACACTACGTTTGCTTTACCATTATTTTTTATCGTTATGGTCGTATGGGGAACGTTAAGCTGGGCAATTACGCCAGCAGTACAAAGCTATCTTATAGCAGCTTCCCCAAAGACAGCAGCAATCCAACAAAGCTTGAACAATTCAGCCCTTCACTTTGGAATTGCCTTTGGATCCGTTGCTGGTGGGTTTGCTATTGAACGTGTTTCTGTAGCACATAATGCGACCATCGGCTCCTTGTTTGTCCTTCTTGCACTTGGATCGGCTTTTGTAGCAATACGTAAAAAGTTAGCGAACAAATAAATACAACTTAAGTTGCCTTGCTATTGCAATATTTGTACGATCATAAACCTATAAAAAATGGAATGTTCCCCGATTAAAAGGTATTGATCAAACGCTTGAACAACAGGCTTGCAGCTCGAATTAAACATAATTTACGTACGTAAACGTTCACTTGAAGTGGGTGGGGAAGATTGCTATCAACCTTCTTCCTTTAAGGCGATTATCGTATATTTACGAACTTATGTTTACGTTGTCCTTTAAAATGGTAATAGTAGTACCGTAAGTGAAATTATGTGAAAAGGATGATGAATTATGGGTAAAGCACAATATCAACCGTCAAACGATAAGCAAATGTCCGATGCACAAGAAGTTCACTACGCACATGATTTTAAACAAGCAGATATTGCAGGTGGCTTTCGTAGAGAACGAGTGAAAGAAGCTAAACGAGAAAATAAGTCGAAGTGAATTACTATCTATGAGGTTGGGACAGATTATGTCTCGACTTTTTCCATTTCAATTGGGAAATTAACAAAGTTAACATCCTTCTTTCCTTACTCCCTTAGCAATTAAAACATACGTTTACTTCCTTATACACACTAGAAGCATTTATTATTGCCAAAGTGGACACAACTATGATACGTTCAATTTATAGTATAGCGAGCAAGGGGAACAAAAATATGGATAGAAGAACTTTTACAATTGCATTACTAACAATCATCGTTTGGTCCTCTGGATTTGCCGGCATTCGTGCAAGTATTCTTGGAGGATTTTCATCGGGCCACCTCGTATTGCTTCGCTTTTTAGTTGCGTCCGCAGTATTTTTATTGTATGCGCTCCTAACTAAAAACCGTTTTCGTTTACCGCACAAAAAAGATTTGTTGCATATCTTTATACTCGGTATCATAGGCATTACGTTTTACCATGTATTAGTCACTTTTGGTCAGCAAACGGTATCAGCTGGAACTACGAGCATGATTATCGGTTCGGCTCCTATTTTTACTACGTTAATTGCTGTATTTATTTTAAAAGAACGAATGGAGCTATTTGCATGGATAGGCCTTGGCATAGGATTTGTAGGTATTTTCCTGATCACATTGGGAACAACTGGGACGGAATTTACTGTGTCGAAAGGAATTTATCTCGTTATTCTTGCCGCCATATCTGCTTCCTTCTTTTTCGTTTTTCAAAAACCGCTTTTTATTAAATACAATCCAATTGAATTGACCGCTTATTTCACATGGGCCGGCACATTGCCAATGCTTGTGTTCTTACCTGGATTGTTTGAAAACATTCAATCTGCTACACTTGAAGCAAATATCGCTGCTATATATGTAGGGGTGTTCCCTGCAGCAATCTGCTATGCGACCTGGGCAATCGCTTTATCTATGGGAAATACTGCGTCCGTAATGAGCATGATGTATTTGGAACCAGCCTTCGCTATTATTATCGCTTGGTTCTGGCTAGATGAAATACCGAGCGTATTGTCTCTTATTGGGGGACTCGTAGCTATTTCCAGTGTCGCGGTTGTTAATATGGTCGGAAGGAAAAAACGCGAAGATAGCGCCGAATCAGCCACGTAATGAACCTAACCAAGGATACCTGCGGGAAACGTATGAACCGTAGTTCCCGCAGATTTTGTTTAAAGGCTGTAATCCGCTCGCAAGTATCGTATATAGTAGCGTAAGATCGATCGGCGGTCAGTACGCACAAAAATTAAAGCAACGCTTCCACCCTTGATGGAGATTAATCGACATAATGCACGTTCAGAAATTCACCATCAATAACTTCAACATCTTTTGGAACTTCAATATATATTAAATGCTCCCCCCTCACAATTTCATCATTCACCCAAAAGTCTTGTTCTGTAAATTGAACGATTGTAAATTCATTTTTATAAGCTAGAAACTTTTGCTCAATATAATCCGGAAAATGGATATAGAAGGAATCTCCCTCCACCATTACTTCTGGTGAGTCCGTATATTCAACAACCTCCATACCTTCAATGAGCAACGGGGTTGCATAATGAATAATATCTACTCTGTCATCATTAACCGCTTTTCTTTTAATTGCTATTACATTAGGTTCATTTGATGCGGTAATAAGTATTCTCATTTGCTTTTTCTCATATTCATATGTATATTGCTTTTCCATAAACACAGGTGCGATACGATCGAGTTTATTTTCGAATACCGCTTCATATAAAAATGGAATCTTATTAACCTGTTCACGACTTCCATTCGCTTCAGCCTGCGGTAACACAGCGTATACAATCATTGAAACGAGTAAAATTCCGACATATGTGAAAAAGGCCAAATGGGGACGATTCCCGTATAAAGACTTCCGCTTCCGTTTTCGCTGTTTGGAAACAAAAACCAACACGATGATAATACTAAAAAAAATATAAATGGAAATATAGCGGCATAATCCGTATAGTAAAAATAATAACAATAAATTTAATCACTAATTTTGTGTAAAACGGAATACTCTTCTTATATACGAATTTAAACATAAAAGTATCGTATAATGAGATTGATTCAAACACACGACCTATTAATAGAAAAAGAAAGCATACGCATACTGTACGAGGAGGGATAAGCTTGAAAATTTTTGTCGATGCAGATGCGTGTCCTGTGCAGGAAGAAGTAATTTCAATCGCTAAACAGCACCATCTGTCAGTCGTACTCATTAAAAATTTCGCCCACTATTCGGATACAAATCAAGCTGAGCATGTTACTACAATTTATGTAGATAAAGGATCGGATCAAGCCGACTTTCGAATTATCAAGCTTGCTCAAGCAGGTGACCTCATTATTACACAAGACTTCGGCTTAGCCTCCCTTTGTTTAGGTAAAGGGTGTGTACCGATTCACCATAAGGGCTTCATATACACCCATGAAAATATTGACCGGTTATTGCAAGCACGTTACTTTAATGCCAAAGCTAGAAAAAGCGGGCAGCGCACGAAAGGTCCAAAACCTTTCACTGCTCTAGATAAAGAAAAGTTTACTCAGTTACTAGTAAAAACTGTTAAAAATTTAACAAATACTTAAGCTAAACAGACGCTTACACCATGCCACACGATTAAAAGCAAACTAAGTATGATGAAAAGAAGGTAAAATTGACGAGACAGTCATCGTCTTAAAGCATTACAGGGCAGATGAACATGCAGACGTTTAGCTGCAAAAATACGAATCGAAATTGGGACAGTAGAATCAAATAGCACCATTTATCGTATAATCAAAGTTTTTTATTACATAAAGGAGGGAACAGTTCATGTATGAACTAAAAACAAAGCAAAATGATAATGATGTCATTGAATTTATTGAAGCAGTAGAACACCCGAGAAAACGGGAAGATGCATACAAGCTTCTCGATATCTTTACAGAAACAACCGGCTATGAGGCTAAAATGTGGGGATCGAGCATTATTGGTTTTGGCTCATACCATTACACGTATGCGTCCGGTCACGAAGGCGATGCACCGCTAGTCGGGTTTTCCCCTCGGAAAGCGAAAATTAGCCTTTATTTTGCAGTCGGAGATACAAACAGAGAAGCTTTACTCCGTAATTTTGGCAAGCATACAACTGGTAAAGCTTGTGTCTATATTAATAAAGTAGCTGATATAGATGTAGATGTATTAAGGAAATTGATCGAGCAATCCATTGATTTCCTTACGCAGTTGTATCCAGTAAACGAATAAAAAATTAGCTTTCGTATCAACAATTGAAGCAAAGTGAATGAATTGGACGCATAGCATTTCGATTAAATAAAGGAGGACCTCGTTTGCGATACGTTATAATTGGTGGTGTTGCGGCTGGAATGAGTGCTGCGATGCAAATTGTTCGAACCGATAAGCAAGCTGATATAACCGTTTTAGAACAAGGCGAATATTATTCATATGGACAATGCGGATTGCCATACGTTCTTAGTGGTACGGTTTCTAGTGTTAATGATGTCATTGCCAGAAGCGTAGAAACGTTTCGTAACAAGTACGGAATAAAGGCAAAAACAAATACGAAAGTAACTCATATTGATCATAAGCAACAACGAATTGAGGCAGTCGAATCCTCAAAAGATGACGTAATAACCGTTCCATATGACCGCTTATTAATAGCTACGGGAGCCCGTCCGAAGCTTCCTGACTGGGAAGGAAGTCATTTAAACGGGATCCATTCGTTAAAAACCATACCAGATACAAAAGCTATTTTACAGGATTTGACACATACCGTAAAAAAAGTCGTCGTTGTTGGCGGTGGATATATTGGATTAGAAGCTGCTGAAAATTTCGCTGCAATTGGGAAAGACGTAAGAATTATCCAACGTGGAGAACAGGTAGCTTCTATTTTCGATAAAGAAATGGCGGAAATGGTGCAGAAGGAAGCAGAAGAAAAAAACATTCGACTCGTACTTAATGAGTCGGTTGAAGGGTTTATTGGAAGTACATCTGTCGAAAGGGTACAAACAGATAAACAAACATATGCAGCCGACTTAGTGCTTGTAGCTATTGGTGTTGATCCTAATACAGACTTTTTAGACGGCACAGGAATTCACACGATGCAAAATGGAGCAATTATTGTTAATCCTTTTATGGAAACAAATAAAAAGAACATTTATGCCGCTGGAGATTGTGCTACCCACTATCATCGGATTAAACAGGAAAATGAATATATGCCACTTGGAACGACTGCTAATAAGCAAGGTGTTATTGCTGGTATCAATATGGCAGGTGGAACTATGAAATTTGCAGGTATCGTTGGAACTTCAATCATTAAATTTTTTGATCTAACTTTAGGCAGGACTGGCTTATCCGAAAAAGAAGCAGCATCTTTAAACATCCCATATGCTACTCAATTATATGAAGGAAGGGATATTGCTGGCTATTACCCAAATCACTCCCCTTTACAAATAAAGCTCGTGTATCAATTGCAAACAAGACAAGTTCTCGGTGCCCAAATTATCGGTAAAAACGGAGTAGATAAACGAATTGATGTGCTTGCTACCGCACTTTATAACGAAATGACTGTTGATCAGCTGCTGCACTTAGATTTAGCGTATGCACCGCCATATAACGGCGTCTGGGACGCGATACAGCAAACTGCCCGAAGAATATAACTTTTTGCTTTAAGACAAATGTGTCCACTTAGCATACTTATATTCGATATTTTCTCACAATCATTCCGACTCGTACTACTATCGTTTGAGTAAATTACTATTATTTTATTACATTCCATAAAAGCAAATAGAAACCTTCACAGCGAGACACCTCTATCTCCTGTTGAAGGTTTTTTGTAGATAAATAAACTTTATTGTATGAGTAAAATGTTTGTGGGGGAACAGATGCACGAATCTAACTAGATAATATGTGATCAATTTTACTTTGAACGATATACACATGAATAACACGGTTGATTTTCACTGCAGGTGGATGCTTTCCGCGGGCAAGGAAAGCGTCGTGTATATCTACTGCGGTCGGTAGGAGTCATACTAAAATTAACGAATACAAAGAGAGGTATTTTAACTTCTTAAAATAACACCCACAAAAAACAGCACCCACAAATACTTGACTCAATAAACTTTATTGTTAACCAAGACAAATCCCTCAAAAAAATGCTAGAATAATACTATTTATTGCATTACTATTAAGACCTGCGGTAATATATCAAGATAAAAATAAGTAGTTATTTAGTTATCAACGTCCAAGGGATTTAACATATTTATAGCAAATGAGTTAGCTCAGACTGAGTTAGTTGAAATGAAATTCGGCGACTCCTGCGGGAAAAGCAAGCGTCTTGAGACCCCACAGGAAGTGAACTTCTTACGAGGAGGCTCAAGCCATGCCGCGGAAAGCGTCCGTCTGGAATGTAAAGTAACGTATTTAAACGTTAGATAAGATTTACGAATCAGTCAAAAAGAATAGAAATGATAGGCAAAGTAGTAACGACTACACAAATTATACGAGGAGTTAAAATATGAAAGTGAAGGTGAGAAACAAAGCAAAACTAGCCCTTGTCTATGAATCAATCTTAGTTATACTCGCATTTATTTCCGTTATTTTACTGTTTTATTCAGAAGATCGCTTTATTTTTCTTGATAAGATTGTCTGGCTATTATTTTTCATCGATGTCGTCGTCCGTCTAGTTCTCGCGAAAAACAAATGGAATTACATTAAAAAGAACCCATTTGATATTATTGCTGCCCTTCCTTTAGACGCTATTTTTCAAACAGCGCGTATTGCCCGATTATTTCGGATTTTGCGTTTGCTCGCCATTTCTAGAAGTATATTGCCACACTTCTTTCAGATTTTGAAAACAAACAATTTAGATCGCGTACTTATCGTTGCTACGTTGCTCGTCGTAAGTGGTGGAACAATCGTTACATATACAGAACCAGACATTCACTCTTTTTCTGATGGATTATGGTGGGCAATTGTAACTACAACGACCGTTGGCTACGGTGATATTTCGCCCGATACGATAACAGGTAGAATAGTAGCAGTATTTTTAATGCTTATCGGTATAGGAATGATTGGAATGTTGACAGGATCGATTACAACATTTTTCATTAAAGATGAACCAAAGCAACACGCTACGATTACGTTTATGAATAAGCAATTACAACGTATCGAAAAGTTAACACCTGAGGAAATTAACCAATTAATTGTTCTCTTACAAGATTACAAGAAACGTGCTGAGGACAATGAAAAGTTAAATTCAAAGATCGAATGATACGTATAAACGAGCAATAAAAAATAATTAATATCGTGTTTTTGCTTCAAATTTATAAAAAATCAGCAATTCTTATTGCTATCTAACTAGCATAGGGTTTATAATGTCTATGTATAGAAAGCAATTGTATTTATGCAAAGGACAAAAAAGAGGTGTTAATGTGGAAAAGGAAGTATCGGTTGGCTTGCTAGGGCTAGGAGTAGTTGGCTCAGGCGTAGCGAAATTAATTGAAAAATATCAAGAAGATCTTGTACATCAGCTCGGCTGCGGTGTGCGTGTAAAAAGTGTACTCGTGCGTAATTTAGAAAAGGCACGAAACACAGATATTGATAACTCCGTTCTTACAACAAATTGTGATGATGTGTTAAACGACCCAGAAATAGATGTGATTGTAGAAGTTATGGGTGGAATTGAAGAAGCCCGTCAATATATATTACGAGCATTTCAAGCAAAAAAACATGTCGTAACCGCGAACAAAGACTTAATCGCTTTGTATGGCCCAGAGCTTGAAGCTGCTGCTAATGAAAATGGGTGCGACTTATTTTATGAGGCAAGTGTTGGTGGCGGAATTCCTCTATTACGGGGGTTGTCAGACGGTCTTGTTTCCGACAGAATTCAGCAAGTAATGGGAATCGTCAATGGAACAACCAACTATATTTTAACTAAAATGGACGTAGACGGAGCAAGCTATGAAGATGCATTAAAAGAAGCGCAAGAACTAGGCTTTGCTGAAGCCGATCCAACAGCAGATGTCGAAGGATTGGATGCTGCCAGAAAAATGGTCATCTTAGCTCGTCTTTCCTTTTTAACAAATGTAGAGCTTGACGATGTAGAAGTTGAAGGAATCTCAAAATTATCGTTAACCGATTTGGAATATGGAAAGCAGCTCGGTTTTTCAATGAAGCTCATTGGCTTTGCAAACCGAACAAATGACCACCATATCGAAGTGAGCGTCCAGCCAACATTTTTATCAAACAAACACCCATTAGCGAGTGTTAAAGATGAATATAATGCAGTATATATTAACGGTGAAGCAGTTGGCGAAACAATGTTTTACGGACCAGGTGCAGGCAGCCTACCTACCGCAACAGCGGTTATGTCAGATGTCGTTGAAGCAATTAAAAATATGCGTCTCGGCGTAAATGGTAAAAAGTTTGTTAAACCACGCTTTCTAAAGGAATTAACCCCATTGGATCAGCGCTATAGTCAATACTATTTACGTTTACATGTAAAAGATGAAGTTGGCGCATTTGCTCTCATATCTGAGTTATTTAATCAAATGGGCATTAGCTTCGAGCGTATTTTACAAACTCCGAGCAATAAAAACGAATTAGCTGAAATTGTTCTCGTTACACATAAGACGTCATTGGCACAATTTAAAGAGGCAAAATCAAAACTAGAAGAATTATATGTCGTTGAAAATGTAGATAGCTTTTTCCGCGTTGAAGGAGATGCAAGCGAATGAATTGGACAGGATTAATTACACATTATAAAGACTTTTTACCCGTTACTGAAAAAACACCTGTACTTACATTACATGAAGGAAATACACCGCTCATTCACTTCCCGCACTTATCCAAACAGCTTGGTATTGAGCTGTACGGGAAGGTGGAAGGT
Source organism: Virgibacillus sp. W0430 (assembly GCF_051846935.1). Taxonomy (NCBI): domain Bacteria; kingdom Bacillati; phylum Bacillota; class Bacilli; order Caryophanales; family Bacillaceae; genus Virgibacillus; species Virgibacillus sp. W0430. Next base: position 97,807 of record NZ_JBPYCS010000001.1, on the reverse strand, counting down.
GCGAATCCTACCGGTTCCTTTAAAGACCGCGGCATGGTGATGGCTGTTGCTAAAGCAGCAGAAGACGGAAGCAAATCCGTTATTTGTGCCTCAACCGGGAACACATCTGCATCTGCTGCTGCATATGCTGCAAAGGCTGGCATGCGTGCAATTGTTATTATTCCAAAAGGAAAGGTAGCCTTAGGAAAACTAGCCCAAGCAATGATGTACGGTGCAGAAATCGTCCAAATTGACGGTAATTTTGACGATGCGTTAAAAATGGTTCAAAAAATTAGTAAAACGTCTCCAGTAACGCTCGTGAATTCAGTGAATCCACATCGTTTAGAAGGACAAAAAACAGCTGCTTTTGAAGTGTGCGATCAGCTCGGTGGAGTAGCACCTGACGTGCTCGCTATCCCAGTAGGAAATGCAGGAAACATTAGTGCTTACTGGAAAGGCTTCAAGGAATATAACGAAAAAAATAACACAGGCCTTCCTAAAATGTTCGGATTTGAAGCAGAAGGCGCTGCAGCTATCGTACAAGATAAAGTGATAACAGAGCCGGAAACCGTTGCTACTGCAATACGGATAGGTAACCCTGCTAGCTGGCAGCTTGCAACAAACGCAAGAGATGAGTCAAATGGGTTAATTTCTTCTGTTACAGATGATGAAATTTTGCATGCTTTTACACTTTTAGCTCAAAAAGAAGGTATATTTGCAGAGCCTGGATCATGTGCATCTATAGCTGGCTTAATACAACAAGTTGAAAAAGGATCCATCGAACCTGGAAGTAAAGTTGTCGCTGTTTTAACTGGTAATGGTTTAAAAGACCCTCAAACAGCAATTGACCAACTCGAAGTAGATCCTATCTCCTTACCTAATGACGAAGAAGCTGTCACAGCTTATATTAAACAAACGGTAAACAATGCGTAAATTTACAATTTCTGTACCCGCAAGCTCCGCAAATATAGGTCCAGGCTATGATTCAGCTGGAGTTGCGGTCAGTCGCTATTTAACATTGGATGTTGAAACACAGGATACGTGGGAATTCGAACATCAATCCCCTATCCTGCCTGCTAATCCGATAGCCGAAGACCATTTCATTTATAAAATTGCCGTGCAAATAGCCGAAAAATATGGGGAAGAGCTCCCCGCTTGTAAAGTTATTGTCAAAAGCGAAATCCCATTAGCAAGAGGTCTTGGCAGTAGTGCATCTGCTATCGTTGCGGGAATTGAGCTAGCAAATCAACTACTAAATCTTAATTTAACGAAAGAACAAAGACTGCACTATGCAGTAGAAATTGAAGGGCATCCCGATAATGTCACACCATGTTTGCTCGGTGGATTTGTTATTACGGTAATGATTGATAACGAAGTTGAATATAAACAACTCCCGGCTATTGAGACGGATTTAGTCATTTATATTCCCGACTTTGAAGTACGAACTGAGGATGCACGAAAAGTGCTTCCTGAACAACTAACAATGAAAGATGCCACAAGAGCGAGCGGTATTAGTAATTTAATGATTGCTGCCCTTATAGCAGGAGATTATCATTTAGCAGGGAAAATGATGGAGAAGGATATGTTTCATGAACCATATCGCGCCAAGCTTATTCCTGACTATACAAAAATCCGCGAAGAAGCAACGAGACTTGGGGCGTATGGAACGGTCTTAAGCGGATCGGGTCCAACAATGATTTCTTTCGTACCAAGTGGTAAAGGTGCATCCATAGCGGAGGAATTACAAAAGAATTTGCCTGCTTATGAAATTAAATCATTAAAGCTCGACCCGAACGGACTACAAGTTAGTACAGCAACAACAAATGCTTAAACTAAACTAACAGCCAGCTGCGAAGAAGGGTTCTTTGTCGAATGACGTTGGAGTTGAGGAATACTTAATAATGAAGTAGAACAAAAACATGAAAGCTAGCGCTCTGTTTTCGCTGACTTGCACTACAACCGACAGGCTTTCCGCAGGAGTCCATCGACTATCGTTCCAGTCAGCTTAAAGAGGGGTAATAGCCTTAATGCACACACTTCAATGCTATTTCATTTGCATTGGAGTGTGTTTCTTTATGTTTTGTATTGTGTTTTGTTTCTTTATGTTTTCGCTTGAAATAAAGCATGATTCGACTCTTATAATTCGTGAAGTTTCTGTACCCATAAGCGACTTTATTACGTACTTTAATTTTGTTGTTGTCCCTTCAATTCATCTCTATCAACTTCGTGTTGCACCTTTTTAGTATACTTTCTAATGCCACGTAATCACGATTTGTCTCCGAATGTACTAATTCCTGATAGAGCTCATCGTTCATTTTTAATACTTGATCCATAATCTAACATTTCTTTCACAATATTTACTTCTAATCGTTGACCAAACATCGGATAAAACTCATCGTCATATTCACAGCTGTTGTTTTTCTGATTCTAAAATATAGGATCTCTGTACTATTCTTTATATAAAGGTTTTTCGGCAATTATGCATTTTCTATTTTTTTCAAGCGCCACATAGATGCAATTCCTAGAAACGGACCAATACTAAGAACAATAAATACCCACTTCCATGAAATGAGCGAAGCTACGATCGGAATAAGATTAATAGATAATACACTGATGAGAAAACCAACTGCCATTTGGAAAGTAAGTGCAGTACCTACATATTTTTTAGGGGCAAGATCGGATACAACTGCCGAAAACTGAGCCGAATCAGCAATTACAGCTACACCCCATATCGCAGCAACGACAATAGTTAGCCACATTGCACGGCCGTAGGTAACACCTATTAACATACAGCATATTGCACTCACAAGCATGGCAATGATCGTTAAATTAGAACGTCCGATATAATCCGATGCAACTCCTCCTAGAACACAGCCGATTAATCCCGAAATACCAATAATTAAAAAGGCGATGAACGATATAAAACTAACAGATAATGTAGATTGGAAGCTATGTATTAAGAACACAGGAATCCAAGTCCACATTGCATACAATTCCCACATATGTCCGAAGTACCCATAATTAGCCAGCATGACTCGTTTATTATGGACAACGTTCTTTAAATGTCGAAAAGAAAATACAGCTTCCTCTATTGTATCGGGGGCATCCTCCACTAAACTATTCATAATCCAAGCGGAAAATATAGATAAAACCGAACTCACTATAACAACCATACGCCAATCTATCGTATAAAAGAAAACGCCTATTAAATGAGGCAATGCAGATCCAATTGTTAACGCACCAATTAAAACACCCATCGCAAATCCACGATTTTTGGGGAACCAGTTCGTAATCACCTTCACCGCTGTTGGATAAACGCCCGCCAAGGCGATCCCCGTTAAAAGTCTTAAGAGGACGATTTGCTCCGGTGTCTGGGCCAACAGTATGCATCCATTAAAGATAGCTCCAAAAATTGCGCACGTTGCATAAAGCTTCCTCGTATTGTATCGATCTGCTAAGCCTATTGCCGCACTAAAAAGAGCACCACAAACAAAACCTATTGGCACAGCTATATTCATTGCACTTTCCAACCACGAACTAAACGCCAATACATTCTTCAATTCAGGCAAAATAACTGCTGCACTAAACCATAAACTTAAAGCAGATATTTGAGCAATTGATACATAACTTAATACTTTCCATCTTCCCATTTTGATGCCTCCAGCCGTTAGTCTTGCACCGATTGTTCATCCCCGATTGGAAGCTCGGTTGAAAACTTCACTTCTCGTAATGAAATACTTGTTTGAATTCTAGTAATTTCGGAAATGCCATTAAGCTGACGAATAAAGTGCTGCAAATTATTCGAGTTTTTATTAACGACCTTTAGCATATAATCATATTCACCCGTTAACGTATAGCATTCGAGCACTTGGGGTAGTTCTTGAATTTTAGCTTCAAACTGATTTAATTGCTCAAGCTGATGTACATTCGTATTTAAAAAAATAAAACATAAAAGATCAAAACCGAGCTTTGATGCATTCAAGATTAAAACGTGCTTATCAATAAACCCATCGTTATACAGTCTTTTCACCCTTCCATGCATTGCTGGAGGTGAAATATTTAATTTCCTAGCCAATTCCGCATTGGTAATATTGGAATCCCTTTGTAAATATTCCAATATATCCTTATCCATTTGATCCAGCTTCATAATGAGTCCCCCCCTCGGATATCTAATTTTGTACAAGCTCAATTCAACTTGTTGATTTGATTCAATGCACAAGCACAACACAGACCGTTATGTCTTGTAGATAGTCTTGGTCTTAATTAAAGCATAAAACGGTACGCTATTCGTTATATTTAATATCGTGCTAACTGCCAGTGGTGTGAAGCTTACATATCGCTAATAAATCATCAACAACGAGATAGCCTGTATCAAGACGACCAGCTCTTGGGCCAATAACAGTAATTTTTACACATGGCGCACATCTCTCCTTTTTTTTAAAACTCGCAATCTCTTACTCTAGAGAATGAGAGTTCCTTCCTAATATACTTCTCTCCATAATGAGTTTCGTCAATTTCCACACAACGCTCCTTTTGGTACCGCTCATTAAAAATAGTAAATGTCCCCCATAGCACCGAGCATCGACAACGATATTACAGCCTGCGCTGTTTGCTTAAATGAGTTTGTTGCCATAAATACGGCATTAAAACTCACTATTATATATTTTAAAAATAATAACATAAAGAAGGAATTTTGTAAGTTAAGTTTCAATATTTTCTATAAATAACTAATTTATACGCATATTTTTCGTTATAAGATTAATAAAATTAATTTAATTGCTATGTCATACTATTAAAGCTCATAATACGAGAAAAAATTGGACAAAAAAAGAACTCAAACAAAATGTTTAAGTCCTTTATCCGTATGATTATCCTAAAACTGCTCGATCGTTATCAAGCTGTGTGCCACGAATTCGTTGGAATTCATGAAGCAAATCTTCGATCGTTAAAGCCTTCTTTTCTTCTCCTCGTACATCGAAAATAATTTGTCCAGCGTCCATCATTATTAATCGATCTCCTAAGTCCAGTGCTTGTTGCATATTGTGTGTTACCATTAACGTCGTTAGCTCATATTTCTTCACTACATCAGCTGTAATTGTTGTAATCAGTTCAGCACGAGCTGGGTCTAATGCTGCTGTATGCTCATCAAGCAATAAAATATTTGGTTCAGTAAATGTAGCCATTAATAAAGACAGCGCTTGGCGTTCTCCACCTGAAAGCAAACCTACCTTTGCGGTTAAGCGTTGATCCAAGCCGAGGTTTAATGTTCGCAAATACTCTTGGAACATTTCTCTCCGCTTTTTATTTACTCCTAATTGTAACTTTCTTTTTTTATCTCTTGAATAGGCCATAGCCAAATTTTCTTCAATTGTCATCGTCGGTGCCGTACCTGCCATTGGATCTTGGAAAACACGGCCAATGTAAGATGACCTTTTATATTCCGGTAAATGATCCACGCGTTCATTAGCAATAAAAATATCACCAACGTCTGGAGATAAATATCCAGATATAACGTTCATTAGTGTAGACTTTCCTGCTCCGTTTCCGCCAATTACGGTAACGAATTCGCCTTTTTTTAATTCAAGATTAATTGTACGCAATGCTTTCTTTTCATCCGGTGTACCTTCATTAAAAGTGATTGATATATTTCGTAGATTGAGCATTCTAAACATCCTCTACTTTCAGTTCGGCACGTTTTTTTAAGCGTCGTTTTTTCTCCTTTTGCGCCTGCATGATCTTCGGTGTAACTAAAGCTAAGATAACGAGTATTGCTGTAATTAACTTCATATCTCCTGTTTCCAAAAAGTCGACCCGGAGTGCGAGCGTCACAACGATCCGATAAACAACAGCACCGCCAATAACAGCAATCGTTGCTATTGCAATTGTTCGCTTGCCAAACAATGCTTCTCCTATAATAACAGAGGCTAGACCGATAACGATCATCCCTATCCCCATATTAACATTCGCTACACTACCATGCTGTGCAATTAAGGCTCCGGATAACGCTACAAGAGCATTAGAAATACCAACGCCAACAATTATGAGCACATCTGTGTTCGCAGATAAGCTTCGAATCATCCGCTGATTATCTCCCGTAGCGCGTAAAGCAAGGCCAATTTCTGTTTTCAAGAAGAAATCAGTCAGAAACTTAATAAAAAGCGTTACAAATATCATTACAAACACAATAACCCAAGTACTAGGAACACGCTCAGCTCCCATAGAAGTTAAAATTCCGTTAAAAAATGCATCAAGACCGGTCGCTGCCCAAACAGATTGCAACTGTTTAAAGAGAGAGCTCTCATTTAAAAGCGATAATGTTGGCTGTCCCATTATGCGTAAATTTATCGAATATAATGCAATCATCATTAAAATTCCTGAAAGCAATGCATTTATTTTACCTTTTGTATGAATAATTCCGGTTATACAGCCTGCTAAAAAACCAGCACCAGCGCCCATTAAAGTCGCAACGGCTGGGGGAATACCATTAATAATAGAAATTGCCGCAACAGCTCCGCCTGTAACAAAGCTTCCGTCTACTGTTAAATCTGGAAAATCCAGTACGCGGAAGGACAAATAAACACCTAGAGCCATTATTGCATAGATGACGCCCGATTCTACAGCGCCGAATAAAGATAAAAGCATGATAGCCTCCTTCCCGCACCTCTTACTGTAATAAATGAATAGTTATATATAGAACAGCGAAGCAGGCCATAGCCTGCTTCTTCTCTGTTCTACTATTGGTTGCACGATTATATTTTTATTGTGCTGGGTCTACAAACTGAGCGTCTTCATCCCATGCATCTTGCCATTCAATTCCTTGTTCTTCTGCAGCATTTTTGTTTATAAACAACTGAATCTCTGGTGGATACTCTACTGCTATATCTTTAGTAGTTTTCTCTCCAGTTAAAATCTCTGCCGCCATTTCACCTGTACGGTAACCAATTGTGTAATAGTCAATACCGAACGTAGCGAATCCGCCTTTAGCAACAGAGTCTGGCTCTCCTACTACGAGTGGAATATCTTGCTCATTTGCTACAGATATAACACTATCTAAAGCCTCTACAACTGTATTATCCGTAATGATATAAAATACATCTACATCACTTACAAGTGTTGTTGCTGCTTGCTGAACCTCTGATCCATTAGCAACTGTACGCTCCTCAATTGTAAGACTCGTACCTTCGATAGCTTCCTTAACTGCATCAATTTGTGTTACCGAGTTAGGCTCTCCTGCATTATATATTAAGCCAACTGCTGCATCCTTGTAGTACGTATCGATAAAATTAATTGTTTCAGCAATTGCATCTGGGTGTAAATCAAGAACACCAGTAATATTCTCACCAGGCTCATCCATAGATGTTACTAGCCCTGCATCCACAGCATCCGTAACCGATGTAAAAACAATTGGAATATCGTTTGTAGCTTCTGCAGCACCTAACGCACTCGGTGTTGAGTTTGCAAATATTAAGTCAACTCCATCAGCAACAAATCCGTCCGAAATTGGCTTTACATTATTCGGATCATTTTGGGCGCTTTGAAAATCGTATTCTACATTAAGCCCCGCATCTTTAAGTGCTGCTTGAAAACCTTCATACGCGCGATCAAGCGATGGATGTTCAACAATTTGTGTTGCACCAACTGTATACGATTCTCCACCTTCTTCAGCAGCGTCTTCGGCGTCGTCATTTCCGCCTCCACAAGCAGCTAATGCCAGAACGGCAATAACAGCGAACGCCATTAATTGTAGCCATTTTTTCATTACTATTCCCCCTCGATCTTTTCTACTGTCCCTATATAATCATACATAGGATGAACAAAGTTTATTTTTAAACAGTTATACATACTATTATACTAATAATCTCCCACTCTAGTCTACCTGTAACTGAATAATCCTACTGTTATATTTTTCCCACTTTTTAACATGAATCTTTTGAATTGGTAGGCTGAGCATATTGAACAAACCATTTGCCTTCTATTTCTCGAATTCCAACACCTAAATAACCCGATTGGAGCAATTGCTTTTGTTCCGTTATTTTACCCATTTCAATGTAAACTTCGTTCTTATACAAACGTTTGTTCAAATTTAAATCTTTCATAAAAACGTAGCGGAGCTTCCCTTCGTACTTCTCCTTTAAAGCTACAATTTCTAAGCCGAGAGCTAATTTATCTTTTAAACTTGGTATATTGAAAGGTGCAACCGTTGCACTTACATAACGAAATCGATCGCGATCAAGCTCATTCATTACAATTCGTCCCATCATTTGTTGCAATCGATTTCCTCGGTATGCAGGATCAACACAGGAAATCTCCTGATAAATAACTTTTTCAAGGTCTTCATCTGGCAAACCGGCATCCAATCCAAAGTGTTCCTCATCGATCTTAGGCTCGAGCATCGCCCGTAAAGCAATTAGTTTTTCATCAATAAACACTCCGATTACAAAGCCTTTACCTGAAAAAATCGTTGTAAATTCTTGCACGGTTAACGGTTGTAATGAGTCTTTTTGTTCAATCGATTCAATTACCTTTTCTTGGAGTACCAACATTTTAGGCAAATCATCGATAGACAAATATGCTATCTTATATGCTTGGCCACTTTGAAGGTTTCCTGATTGTAAACATGAACGCATTTTATTCTGAAACCCTTTCAGATATTATTGTTAGTGCCTTTAATGTATCCTCGCTAACATCTACACCTAGTCCTGGTTTTTCGGACAAGCGAATGAAAGGAACATCATAGTGCAAATTACCAATATCTTCACTAAATTTTAACGGACCCGTCAACTCAACGCTCGTTATAATCTTTTTAGAAAACGATACGTGAAAGCCAGCTGCCGAACCGATAGACGATTCTACCATGGAGCCTACTTGGCAATCGATTTGTGCCATCTCAGCCATATGCGCAAGCTTCATAGCCGGATAGATTCCTCCACACTTCATAAGTTTTATATTAACTTTATCTGCTGCACGCTTAGAGATGACTTGACGCATTTCACGCGTACCGCGCATACCTTCATCAATCATAAGTGGAAAGGCTGATTTTGATTTCACCTCTGCCATTGCGTCAATATCATCCGCTAACACAGGTTGTTCAATCCAATCAATAGAAACGCCCTTTAGCATTTCTAATGCTTGTAGTGTGTTACCACTCGTCTTCCAGCCTTGATTCACGTCCACACGGATCGCAATTGTTTCTCCAACACGCTCTCTTACCGCTTTAATACGCGCAACATCCTCAAAAATATCCGTTCCTACCTTCATTTTAAAAGATGCATATCCTAGTTCAACTCTTTTTGCCGCATCTTCTGCCATTTTTTCAGGTGTATCGATGCTGAGCACGTGTGTAATCGGAAATTCTTTGTGATAGCGTCCTCCTAACAAATCATACACAGGTACACCAAGTGCTTTTCCAGCTAGATCATAACAAGCAATATCAATTGCCGCTTTTGCGGTTGGTGCACCATAAATCGCTTTATTCATTAATTCATGTATTCGTTCCATATGTAATGGGTTTTCACCTATAATCGCAGGAGCAAGCTTTGTTTTAATGACTTGATAAACTCCTTCTGCAATTTCACCTGTAACATGCTCATCAGCTAAGCCTTCACCATATCCAACCAGGCCTGTATCTGTCGTTACTTTTACAATAATCGATGCCATAGAATAGCTCGTTGAATAGCTAATGACAAACGGTTCTTCTAATGGTAGTGCAATGGAGTAAATCTCAACTTCCTTGATTTTCATAAAAAGACCCCTTTCATTCCTTCGCATAAAAAACATACGGTGACTATCGACATTATCGCATGTTTTATTATGGAATGAAAGACGGAAATATATGCGAATTAAAACAACAAATTCACTAATAGATCGAATTAAAATAGTAGAGCAACATACCACTTCAACAATCGTCAATAGAACTCCAACAACGCACAAAGAAAAGGCCTGTAAATATGTCGATGGAAAGTAAACGATGACCCTACATAGTGCAAAAATTGTGGAATAAAAAATGCAGACAATACGATCTTCCATACATATAGAATAGCTTCATTTATCTGTATAACAATGGACAAATCGAAGGGATCAACAACAAAATTAAAGTATTTTAATAGAGTCGCTTATGGGTACAGAAACTTCCCAAATTATAAGAATCGAATCATGCTTTATTTCAAGCGAAAACCTAAAGACACAAAATACAAAACATAAGAAACACACTCCAATGCAAATGAAACAGCACTGGAGTGTGTGCAATAAGGCTATTAGCCCTCTTGTATGAGTAAAATGTTTGTGGGGGAACAGATGCACGAATCTAACTAGATAATATGTGATCAATTTTACTTCGAACGATATACACATGAATAACACCGTTGATTTTCACTGCAGGTGGATGCTTTCCGCGGGCACGGCTTCAGCCTCCACGGAAAGCGTAGTGTATATCTACTGCGGTCGGTAGGAATCAATACTAAAATCAACGAAAACAAAGAGAGGTTTTTTAACTTCTTAAAATAACACCCACAAATACGTGACTCAATCAGCCCTCTTTAAGCTGACTGAAACGAAAGTCGACGGACTCCTGCGGAAATAGCACGCGCCCGGAGATCACTGTAGCGACTCGGATAGAGGAGCTACAGTAGCTAAGGCAGTAACCGCGGAAAGCCTGTCGGATCTAGTGCAAGTCAGCGAAATCAGAGCGCAAACTTTCATGCTTTCGTTCTACTTAAATTTCCAGGTATTTCCTCAACTTCAAATACATAATCAACGTCATTTGTAAAGAACCTGGTTTTGTCCCAGCCGCTTTTTCGTATTTGTGGGATTGCCTTTCTTTTTTAATAAATACACAGCAAGCACAAACCGTAACGTTCAATCACTTAATATCGATCTCTATGTACACGTTGATTGCCACTATATTTTAAATTCATTGACAATTTCATTTAGTTGTTCTGCTAGTTTTGCTAACTGATTTGAGCTATTCTGCATTTCTTCCATTGAACCACTTATCTGTTGTGAAGAAGCTGACGTTTGCTCCGCCCCTGCGGCTGATTCCTCTGAGATCGACGCGATTTCTTGAATGGAATGATTCATTTGCTGACTGTCTTTTGCAATTTCAGTCAAATTAGACGAAACTGTTTCAATATTTTCCGCTACGTCTGTTACAGCCTTGCTAATTTGCTCAAATGTTTTGCGTGTAGTAGCAATTTGGGCTGTCCCATGTTCTACTTCCTTATATCCATCTTTCAAGGAAGCTGCTACATCACTTGACTCTCTTTGAATACGATCAACGATGTCTGTAATATTGACTACAGATGCAGCAGATTGTTCTGCAAGCTTGCGTACTTCTAAAGCAACTACTGCAAACCCTTTTCCATGCTCCCCTGCGCGAGCTGCTTCAATTGCAGCATTTAGCGCAAGTAGATTGGTCTGTTCAGCTATATCTTTAATGACTGAAACGAGTGCTGAAATTTCCTGTGAATGCTGATCTAATCCTTGAACTTTGTTAACTGAATCCTGTACAATTTCATCTACTTTCTCCATTTGCTTCGTAGACGAGGCCATTAACTGGCTTCCTTCTTCTGTTAAGGACATTACACTATTGGACGAACGTTCGATCAACAATCCATTACTATTTGCGTCTTCTACTTTCGCTAAAAATGAATTCATCACTGATGACATATCAGCTGCATGATTCGCTTGCACCTCCGTACCAGATGCAAGCTCTTGCATCGTTGTTGCAACTTGCTCAGAGCCCGCCTTTACTTCAAGCGCCGACTGGGTTAATCCCTCGCTCTCACTTGAAATTACTTTAGAAGCATTCGATACGTTAGAGATGATTCCCTTTAATTCACGTTGCATATAATTAAGCGCATCCGCAAGCTGACCGATTTCATCCCTTGCTTTCACTTGTACTTCATCAATTGTCAAATCTTTATGTGCCAACTGATTTAACTGTTTCGTTACTATGCGAATTGGTTTCGATAAACTATTAGCAAATAACCAGATAACGACCGCCCCAATAGCTAATGCTACGCTTGAAACGATCAGAATAAGTGTTAGTACTTCCCGTGCAGGTTGATTAAAGTCTTTCAAATACGTTCCTGCATTTACCGTCCAGTTCCAATTAGGTTCTGTTTTTGAATATGCTACTACTGGTGCAACTTGACTTTCATTTCCAGGCAATGCCCAATCGTAGTAAACAAACCCTCCGCCAGTTCCTGCAACATCAATCATTTCCTGAATAAATTTCCTGCCATTGGAATCCTCAGAATCCCATACATCTAATCCTTCCGTCTCTGGATGCGCAATTTGGATTCCGCTTGCACTTAACACATACATATATCCGTTTTCTCCTAAATCAATCTGCTCATTTATTGGCCGTTTCCCCTCTGCATCCATTACACCAAGGATAGCTCTTTTCACTTCCTCTTGTGCTTCCTCTAATGAAACATTGCCTTTTTCCACTTCTTGATGGAGTGAATCAATCATGCGAATTGTCATTTCTACGCTGTTTTGTAAATTTGTTTCACCTAATTCATTTAAACTATCCGCACTTCTTTGAAAGCTTAATATAGCTAATACGGCTAATGGGATCGATAATAAGAGAAAAGATACTGCAATTAGTTTAACTTTTATGGAAGTATTTAAGATCCGTTTGTTTGTCCATTTCATTTTCACGTCTGCACCTACTCCGTATTTTCTCATAAAATAGCAACGCTAAAAATTTCACTATTGTTATTTATCGGCACAATTATACTTTTTTTAAATGAAATGATACTTATTTTGAGGAGATTGATACACTTCCTGCCATCTTTTTGCAGCGAGTAAGTTTTTCAAATGCAAGCCCATTCGGAGCTTGTGTATATTTGTTACGGAACGGTTATTTTTCCAGTTCGCTAAGCAAAGTGATAACTGTAGAAGATGCTGTTTCCAATTGATGAAGTGCCGTACGAGCTCCAACGGAATCGTTCTTCTCAAAACATTCAACAGCAATTTTAGCGTACTGATGAACGGCTTGATGAGGTGCTTCCAGTTGGTGAAACGATTGATGGTCTTTAAAGTCAGCTGAAGTATTGCCATAATACCATTTTCCTAGTCTGCATGCTTCATGTGAGATCACCTCTGCTGCACCAATTGATTCCAAACCAAGGAACATATTATAAATATTCCATTTCCATAATAGATGATCCGTTTTAGCAACTCGGATTATATCTTTTGATTCTAAGCGAATGTTTGTCGCAAAAAACGTGCTCCGGTAATGATCCATTTGCTTACTTAAATCAAAGATAATCTTAGCTGTTTCCTCTGCTTGCTTTTGTAAATCGGTACTAAGCTCATTTATAACTGTGTTTCTATTCGTAATTTCTTGTACAGTGGAAGCTTGTTCTTCGCTCATCGCTGCTATCTGGTTCGTCCCCTGGCTAATGCTTTGCATCTTTGAAATAATGTTCATTAATTCCGTACCAGCTGTCCGAGCCCCTGTCACACTTTGATCGACTCGCTCACCCGTCTGTTTAATTTGGGTTGTTACTTGACTTGAAACTGTATGTAATGAAGTCATATTTGCAGTTATTTGTTCAATTTGTTCTTTTGTATGCTCCGATAATTTACGTACTTCAGCCGCGACCACCGCAAAGCCTTGTCCGTGTTCACCAGCTCGTGCTGCTTCAATACTAGCATTAAGTGCTAACAAGTTCGTTTGGTCGGCAATATCTTTTATAACGCTAATTACTTCTTGTGTGTTTTCTATTTCTTCATCCAAGTTATCTACTTTACTTACTACGTCGTCATATACAGTTCCAACGTTTTCAATTGCATGCAACGCTTCATCAATAACGAATTTGCTCTGCTCTGCAGATTGCACAGCTTCATCTGTATTTTCAGCCACCTTTACGGCATGATCGGATACTTCCTGGATGGATGCACTCATTTGCTCTGTTGCTGACGACACGCTATGTGTCTCATTAATCTGCTCCTCCATACCTTCAATTAGCTTCTGAGTTGTATCTAACTGTGTCGTATGATTGATCATATCGGATATTCCAAATAAGAATCCTTTAAACGTAGACTCAGCATACACTTCAACAATGAGCTGTTGATCAAATGCAGCAAGCTTCTGAACACCAATGACTGCATCAATCATGCGGCTTTTTTTCTTATATAGCTTTTCCATCACAATTGAAGTTATATATTGAACGAGTAAATGATGTGCGGATATGAAGTGCTCGGCTGTTAAATTAATCTTGCTATGTACTTCCCCAATAAGCATTCTCGTTTTAATATATTCCTGATTTAGCTCTGCTTGCAAAAATTGATCAAGATACTTTTCCATCGTTATTTTCAAACGATCAACCGTTGAGTTTTCCTTGATAATTCCTTTTAGATGATTGATAGAAACAATGTTCTCATAAAATTGATCGATTATTTCTGCTTTATACGGTTCTACTACTTCTGCTGCAAGCTGAACATGTGCTAACGTTTCTTTAGTAATTCCTAGGAAAATAAGCCGTTCTTTTGATCTTTCATCGATCTCAATATTTGTTGCTTTGGAATTTTTCACACGTTCATCCCATGCTGTTGTTTTTGTAAATAGATTCATATAATCCTCCCATTATCATTAGCTGCTCATATTCGTGACTGCTTGAAACGAGCTATATTGTACTTGTAACTAAGGTATTCAATTCGATCATTATACCGTATTTTCATAGAATTTGTGATTTTTTGGACAATTACAACAAAAAAAGATGCACGGACACCTCTACAATTTATAAGCATCACCTGGCAATAGCTTTTACGTGCAGCACTCTTTCTGACTATCGAACATCCTCGTTTTCGCCATCTTTATACAGATCTAATCGTTCATATAATATTACGTTTGCTTCCCCCTAGAAACACGGTAGCTCGAGGCACTACTTTCGGCTTCATATATATAAAATTGATTTTTCCCCTTTGCTTTTGAGGCATACAAAGCAACATCTGCCTGTTTGTATAACTCCTCAGGCTTCATTCTTTTTTTCGTCGATAAAGCTATGCCGATACTAACGGTAATATTAAGTCCCTTTAATTCTGTAATTTGATCAATCGTTTGTTTTAACATTTTTATTACTGTTTCCGCAATTGTTGTCACCTCTGCTTCGTTTGTTGCAGGGATAATTACTGCAAATTCATCTCCTCCAACTCGAAACGCTTCCATTTCCTTTTTTGATACGAGAAGCAATGTTTTCGAAACAACTTGTAAGACGTAATCGCCTTTATCATGTCCAAAGTAATCATTAACAAGCTTAAAATTATCCAAATCAATCATAAATAATCCCGTTGTACATTTGTTTTTCAACAGTTTTACACTCAACAACTCATCAAATGCCGCCCTATTTTTCAATCCTGTTAACTGATCATGACTTGCTAGATAAATTGGCTTCGCAAGCCATCGAGAGATAAGAAATGAGATGAGAATAGCAACACCAATAACGATAATGAGCTGTATCATATATTGCTCTTTATTTTTATTTATTATGGACTCAAGTGCGTCGTGATTGTACACGATTTCTAGAGCTTTTGTCTTCGTACTGCCTGTATCATATGTAGATATATAAGGGACATAGCGGAAAGTAGCAGGTGTATCCTTCCACGTACTTACTCGTTCCGTTGTTACATTTGTTTGGATCGCCTTTTTAAAAGCTTCTCTTCTGTCCTTTGGCAGTTTTGAATCTGGATTCCCTAACGAAAGTCCACCCATATTCAGTACGTTTATGTCATTTATAGAAGGATAGTCACGTATAAGTCGATCAATCTCCTGAAAAAAGTTAAACTCTTGAAAAATAAGACCATCCTGTACAGAATACCCGAGTTCGACCATATACTTTTTATCTGGTGTGGCCATATAGCTATATTTCTTAATTAAGCCAGATTGCTGCTCAATATCTAATCCATCGTCATAAAAGTCTCCTGACGCCCTTCGTTCATCCAAAATAGCAGCTAACGAACGACAGCACGTTTTAAAATCGAGACCAACATCTTCAGAAAGGTTGCTATAAATAATTACATTGTCCACATTTATAATGTAAATATCCATACCAAGTTCCTCATACAGCTTCTGAAAATCCCACTTTGAAAAGTCGGGCTCTTCTCCATACAAGTTCATTACATAATTTGTATTTACTTCCATTGTTGCTGCGGTTTCATGATCAAATAAATAATATGCTTTGTCTACGGTTTCCAATGCATGCTTAATCGTTTCTTCCGTTTGTATAATTTGAAATTTATTATCGGCAGCCGCTTGCTTTTTAAACCTCAAGTAATCGACTGTTGCAATCGAAACAGCGATTGATATGGCAAAAAAAATCATAATTAGAAATAATTTTATTCTAAAATGTGATTTCAATTTATTCACTCCATCGAGACATTGCTCCTCGCACTAATTGAATGTTTCATTTTCATTCCTAATGAAA
Organism: Virgibacillus sp. W0430; assembly: GCF_051846935.1. Classification (NCBI taxonomy): domain Bacteria; kingdom Bacillati; phylum Bacillota; class Bacilli; order Caryophanales; family Bacillaceae; genus Virgibacillus; species Virgibacillus sp. W0430. The sequence goes on along the minus strand of NZ_JBPYCS010000001.1, from coordinate 81,395 downwards.
ACTTACATTTATTACACTGTTAATCAATTATAAGTCCTTTTAATCGATTTAATATTGTATATTATGACAAATTTCATCTTTATTTTCTATCGTAAGCTTAATACAGATTGGATCAACTATTTACCGACATCCTTTTAAGCAGTTTTCCCCTCTTTACATGCATCCGTTTACGTGTGCCTTCTTACGTTTTCTAAACAGGATTAAAAAAATAGAACCTTATCACAAGCGGATACTCCCAATTGTGACAAGGCTCTCCAATTTTTAATGTTGCTCAGCAATAGCTGCTAAAAACTTCCGCGAAATTTCTGTTGAAATCTTTGTGAAATATGTTACAATGTTTTTACTAACAAGGTGCTCCTTTTTTTGCATGGGTATGTATTTACCCAGTGAAGACCAAAGAAGGGGGCATTTTTTATTTAACTTTGTTTGTTCAATTGCTCATCCGCCAATTTACCAACAATAGGTAATTTGAAGTATTTGCCTTGGTACGCTTTTACCATTAACAAAATCCATATAATGATTGATAGTGGTGCTAACAAAATGCCGATTAGCCAGCCAATAATTGGTATTGCTGTTAAAATAAAGTTTAGAATAAATAACCCGCCAAAAGTAATGATTGATTGTAAAGCGTGAAAGCGAACAAATCGATTTTCTTTTTCTAAAAACATAAAAATAATTCCAGTAATAAACCCGAGTACATACGTCAATAAAGCTGCAACGTTTTGATCCATTCCTGATGATGTCTTGTTATTGTTTGCTTCCTTGTCCCCATCATTTGGCTCTACTTCAGCTAGCGGCTGGTCTTTCGCTTCTTTGTTTTCTTCTTCCATCATGATCCCTCCTTAGTTTAGGTTATCATTATTTTACCAGTATTATCCCGTTCATAGTATAGTTATAAAGACCTATATTGTTGGAATTGTCTCTACATCATGTTTTAACCGATACCATTCTGACATACAATCATACCAATTAACTATCGAATCGATTCCGTAATTATTCTTTTTAAAAGGTCACATACAGTCCATATTTTAATAGGATTTTTGTGTGGAAAATTAGGAAGATGCGAGACTCCAGCGAGGAGAAAGAGATCGGTAAGACTCCTCAGTGCATGGCAAGCGGTGGCTCACCATTTGCCCGCGGAAAGCGTAGTGTATATCTACTGCGGTCGGTAGGAATCAATACTAAAATTAACGAATACGAAGAGAGGTTTTTTAACTTCTTAAAATAACACCCACAAATACGTGACTCAATCACTATTAATCATCCTTTATCCTTTTTCAGCAAAAGTTATGTATAATGTTAAGATGAAAGAGAGGAAAAGCGATGACGAAAATGTTGTATTTTATTATAATAGTTGCTTTTTTAGATACATTTATTCAATTACCAATAATTACACCTTATGCGCTAGAGCTTGGGGCCTCATACACGTTGGCTGGTGCAATTGTTGCCGTCTATTCGTTTACAAATATTGTAGGGAATATTTTGGGTGGCCATTGGATCGATCGGTTCGGACGTAAAAAAATGCTCTTTAATGGCATGCTCCTTGTAGGGTTCATACTGTTGCTGTATCCTTTAGCTCAAACGGGAGAACAGCTTTTTGTAGTAAGAATGGTACACGGTCTTGCTGGGGGAGTTCTAATTCCAGCTGCCTTTGCATTTATTGGGGATCGTACTTCTGAAGCAACAAGAGGAAAAACGATGGCGTTAACAGGTGCATGTATTGGTATTGCTGCGATTATTGGTCCTGCTATTGGAGGTATTATGGCTGCACGCTCCTCCATTACAGTTGTCTTTATTCTTGTAGCTATATTATTTTTGATTACTGCTGTAATTATGCTTAAATTTATTAAAGAGTCTTTTTACTCTACAGATAGAGGGAAATTCACCTTTACAGAATTTGTCCCACTGTTAAAGCATCCGCTTATTTTGCAGGCTTCTTTAGCTGCTTTTGCATTGATGGTTAGTAATGGCACCTTAGCTTTTGCCTTACCTTTAAATGTGAGCGAGATGAGCCTAACATCCGAAACAACCGGCATTTTGCTAAGTGTCTTTGGTATCGTTGCGCTCATCGTATTTTTGTCACCACTGAACCGGATATACGATCGTTTTTCTCCAGTTCTGCTTGTCATTATTGGTATTTTACTTATTGGCATAGCGTTATTAATATTAAGTGTGTTTGTAAATTTTACGAGTAATTTACTCGCAATGGTTGTATATGGCTTTGGATTTGCGCTCGTTTTCCCGTCTATGAATCGAATTGTAGCGGATGCATCTACTAAGGTTGACAGAGGAAAAGCATATGGGATATTTTACGCGTTTTTTTCATTAGGTGTTGTAGCCGGCTCGTTCATTTCTGGTCTTGTCGCCCAATTAATTGGTCGCCCTTTCTTAATCAGTGCATTACTTATGATAATTATTACTGCTTTTATTGGCTCAATAAAACAAAAAAGGGTCTTCGGAAAATAATGGATAAGGGGCATTTTCCCAACATTACCGTTCATGAAGAACACTCGCTTTCCGCGAGCAAGTGGTAAGTCTCCTCATGCAACGCGAGGCCACAGTAAAAGTTAACGGAACTAAGTTCGAGATCGAACTTAGTTCCGTTTCAGTTTAATATTATTCCTTTACTGTTTACTGCCGTTCTTTACCATTTTAGCAACATCAACTACGCGTTTTGCCTGATGTCGTACGGCACCCTCTACGTCTTCTGCCATTTTCCCATCATTATCAACCGTTACAGATGTTCCGTAAGGATTTCCACCAGCTAGAAAGATAGAATCATCTGTATACCCTGGTGTTACGACAATAGCTCCCCAATGATACATTGATGTGTATAAGGACAATATTGTCGCTTCTTGACCTCCATGTGAGTTACCGGCTGACGTCATTGCCGTAACTACCTTATTCACTGTCTTGCCAGTCCCCCATAAGCCTCCTTGGGTATCGAGAAATTGCTTCATTTGGGAAGCCATATTACCGAAACGTGTAGGTACGCTAAATATGATTGCATCCGCCCATTCTATATCTGACGAAGTTGCTTCCGGTACATCGGTTGTTGCTTCCACGTGCGCTTGCCAAGCCGGATTGGATTCAATTGCTTCCTTTGGAGCCAACTCAGGTACTTTAATTACTTTTGCTTCTGCCCCCGTTGACTCTGCAGCTTCTTTTGCCCAATTCGCCATTTTGTAATTTGTTCCTGTAGAACTATAGTAGATGATTGCTACTTTAACCATTAATCATTCTCCTCGTATAGTATATTTAGGCATTAATCTTAGCCTACTTATTCTGATTCATTTTTTTGAGTTATACCGTCTTTATAACTGAATTATCTTACGCTGCAGGCGGACGCTTTCCGCTGGAACGGCTTAAGCCTCCTCGCTCGCAAAGAGCGCTCACTATGAGCCTCAAGACTCGTGATGTTCCCGCTGGATAACTCAGTCTGTGCTCTGATTTGTAAATGAATGACCTGTATCACATACAATCACTTGAACACGCTCCGTGATGTTGTTCCTAGTTGATGGTCTTAGGATCAATTTGGGACAATTCTTCTTCTCCTTGCGGTCATAACCATATTAAAAAAGACTGTTTCCCAGTGTACGTTTTGTAAATAGTTTGTCTAAATTATAGTTTTACTATCCATATAAAAGACGTATTTTGCGTACCACCCCCTTGAAATTTACATTAAATTCATATGTTACGAATCCGAACTAATTAGCAAAAAAATAAAACATAACAGTACATTTGATATGACTTTCATGCGTCAACTCTACAAAACATACTCTTTTTAACTATAGTGTTCCGCATGTAAACCTAAGATTTTAAGCTGTTCAATCATTCTCTGTTTTTCGATTACACTAAGTCCACCTAATATTTCAGTCAACGCTTGCTCGTGTTTTGGAAAAACATCCTTCATAAGATCTTTTCCATCATTCGTTAAAACGGCATATGTCACTCGGCGATCCTTTGGACACGCTTTGCGCTTTAATAATCCTTTTTCCTCTAGTTTGTCTACTACGTACGTTATACTGCTGCTCGCTAAAAGAACCTTCTTTCCAATCATTTGGATCGGCTGATCGCCCTTATTAAACAGCAGCTCTAAAACTGCAAATTCAGTCAGATTTAATCCATGACTCTTTATGTCACGGAAAACTTGCTTTTCAATCGACTGTAGTGCTCGATGTAAAACAACAAATAATTTTAAGGAAGCTTTTCTATCTTCAACGTTTGATTGATCATTTTTTTGCAAAAGTATCCATCCTTACAATTGATATATCTCGAATTCAAAGTAATTATATGATAGCAAAGAGAGCAAAGTCAATCATTTGAACTTCCCATTATTTCGCTCTCTTCACCTTCCAAAACGATAAGAAAAACCACAACATAAAAGCTGCGGCTTTTCAATAGGACAATTTCTTTATTTCCACTCGTACGGCGTTTGTTGATAGACGTAATAATTAAGCCAATTGGAAAATAGTAAATGCGTATGCGAGCGCCACGTATTTAATGGCTTCTTTGTGATATCATCATCTGGAAAGTAGTTTTCCGGCATATGTATGTCTAGTCCCTTTTCTAAATCTCGCTCATATTCATCAGCAAGCGTTGTTGCATCATATTCTAAGTGACCGGTCAGCATAATATGCTTTTTGTCTTTTGACATAATCATAAATGCTCCAGCATCTTCAGATGTTGCCAATAACTCTAATCGTTCGTCATGCCTAATATCGTCCAACGAAACTTCCGTATACCTGGAATGGGGAGCATTAAATTGTTCATCAAACCCACGTACAATCTCAACTGTCGGATCTAGTACCTTATGCTCAAAAATACCAGAGCACTTCTTTGGTAGTTCCTGCTTATCTATGCCGTAATGATAATATAATGCAGCCTGGGCTCCCCAGCATATATGCATAACAGAAGTAACGTTTTCTTTTGACCATTCCATAATTTCTGTTAATTCTTCCCAATAAGTAACTTCTTGAAAAGGGAAGTGCTCTATTGGAGCTCCTGTAATAATTAAGCCATCATATCGATAGTCCTTTACATCATCAAACGTAGAATAAAAAGTATCTAAATGGGATTTACTGACGTTCTTTGAAACATGTGTTGCAGTATGAAGAAAAGTAATATTTACTTGCAGCGGTGTATTGCCCAACAACCGCAATAACTGCAGCTCTGTTTTTTCCTTTTCAGGCATTAAGTTTAAAATCAATATATTTAGCGGACGGATGTCTTGTGTGCGGGCACGGTCCTCATCCATCACAAAAATTTTCTCTTTTTTGAGAAGCTCCCTTGCAGGCAGCTTTTTCGCTACATTGATTGGCATCGTCTAACACTCCTAACGCAAATAATAATGGCTTTCTCATAATTGAATACAATTTTCTACAAGTTATGCAATAAGCTGCTACCCAACCTGTTAAAAGCATACGGCCATATGCAAGACTTGAATGCTTAGCTCTTAAAGAGCGGGGAGCAAATAATACGATTACATGTTTTGTAAAGCTTCGATCCTACGTTCTATAGGTGGATGGGTTGCCCATAGGCTGCCTTTATTTTTACGACGCTTTCTTCCAAATGGTGAAGCAATATACATTGACGCTGTTGCATCCTTAGCATGTTTAACATCACCTGGATCGTTGCTTATTTTTCGTAGTGCATTTATAAGTCCAACTGGATTTCTAGTAAATTCAACAGCTGTAGCATCCGCTAAATACTCCCGGTTTCTTGACACGGCTAATCGAACCATTTGTGCCGCAATTGGCGCTACGATAATTAGTACTAAGGCAACAACGATTAAGGCTGGATGTGTTTTTCGGCCTCCATCTCGACTTCCGCCTCGAAAAAATAACATTCGCGAACCAATATCAGCAATAAGAATGATCACTCCTACAAGTGCGATGCAGACCGTCATTAAACGAATATCATAATTTCGTACATGAGCAAGCTCATGAGCGGCAACAGCTGTTATTTCTTCTCTATTTAGCTTATCCAAAAGCCCGGTTGTAAACGCTACGGATGCTTTTTCTGGCTTGATGCCTGTTGCAAATGCATTCGGTGTCGCATCATGGATAATATAAATTTTAGGCATTGGCAAACGAGCGGCAATTGTCAATTCTTCTACAATATCAAACAGTTGTGGATTGTCCTCGCGCTTTATTTCTTTTGCACCGGACATACCTAATACTTGACTGCTAGCTGACATATATGTGACCGGAATATAAACAGCTACTATAATCGCAGTTATAATTAATCCAGAATACATATCATTATTAAACAAAAAACCAATCGCCCAGCCTGCTGCCAAGACAAGTACTGTGAACAAAAGAACAAGACCTACTGTTTTTTGTTTGTTTTGCTGTATTTGTTTATAGAGCATATTTATAGCCCTCCATTAAAAACTGACCGTTGGAACCTCTCGTTCCGCTTCCGGAATTGTTAATTGCTGCTCTTCTTTGAAATTAAACATTCCGGCAATAATATTCGTTGGGAAGGACTCTCTTTTAATATTATAGTCAGCAACTGTTTTATTGTAGAGCTGACGAGAATACGCTACTTTATTTTCCGTGGAAGTTAACTCTTCCTGTAAGTTGAGAAAGTTCTGATTTGCTTTCAAATCAGGATACGACTCCGATAATGCAAAAATTGACTTCAACGCACCTTGAATTTGATTATCCGCCTCTATTCTTTCTTGTGGAGAACCACTAATTAACTGATTTCGTGCTTGTACAACTTTTTCTAGTGTTTCTTTTTCGTGCGTAGCATAACCCTTTACCGTATTAACCAAGTTAGGGATAAGATCATGCCGCCTTTTTAACTGTACATCAATCTGGCTCCACGATTCCTTTACCCAGTTTCGATATTTAATTAAGCTATTATACGTCGTAATTAAGTAAATGCCAATTATAACAACAAAAACAATCCCGACTATTACAGCTATCATTTTCCTCCACGCCCTTCTTTACTTTATATAGTAATTATAACATATTCATTTTGCCAACATATGATTCCTAACTACGGTTTGTCAAACGAAATATATACATTTTCTCAAAATTTATTATTTATTTATCGAGCTTATTCGTTGAATTTTTCAAAAATCTTTTGCACTTATGCACAACTTATCCCCACCGTTGTGAATAACTTTTGTTAATTCCGAACACAACACTTCTTTTCCTGTGCATAAATTTGTGAATAACTATTTTGAACTTGTGGATAATGTGCATAAAGTAGCTTTTGTCTGATTAAACACCTTTTTTCCATATCAAATCAAAATTTATCCACATTTCAAAGATACGTCTATTACTATGTACCCCGTGCCCGCTCGTACATTTCTTAATTATATGTTAAAGAAGCATTAAAAAACGCTATACCATTCGGAAAGCTTATGCATAATTGGGATATCTTTGCAATACAGCGAAAAAACTATGAATACTTTCTAGTAAAACGCCCATACTTAAAATACTTATACGCATTGACTCTTACATATTTACTATACAATCTACTTTTTTAAAAAAGAAAGGAGTTCATAATGTCGGATCATACAAACGATAATAACGGAAAGAGTTCATCTTCAAACAAGCCTGAAGAAACGAACAATTCCAAAGGGAAAGTACATAATGATGAAGATTCTATGCAATCAGAAGGGATTAGCCGTAGAAGGTTTATTAAAAATACAGGAATACTCGCTGGTGGGGTTGTTGGTGGATCGTTACTAGGTGGGCTTTTAACAAATCAATTTCAAAGTAAACAAACCCCCGATACGAAAGCACCCCCAGAGCAGCATTTTCAGGAAGCACGTGTGTTTTTTAGCCGGAAGGAAGATTTTGAAACATTATCACTCGCCACGGAGCGTATATTCCCTGAGGACGAGAATGGTCCGGGTGCAATTGAGTTAGGTGTACCATACTTTATCGACAAACAACTCGCTGGCTCTTGGGGGACGAACGCGAAGGAATATATGCGTGACCCTTTTCATCAAAATGAACAAACTTACGAATATCAACATAAAGACAGCGAGCAGGATAAGTCAGGACCAAATACATCAACGAAGGCGCCTACACCTACACCAAGATACCAGACAAGAATGAATAGAGGTGAAGTGTTTATAGAAGGGCTCAGACGAATGAATGAAGTAAGCGAAGAAAAATTCAATGTGAAGTTCACGAAAGCCGAAGAAAATCAGCAAATTGAAGTGATGAAAGCATTTGAAAACGGGGAAGTTGAAATGACTGGTGTAGCGGCTGTTACCTATTTCAATCTTTTATTTCAAACAACAATTGAAGGGGTTTATGCCGATCCAGTTTATGGCGGAAATAAAAATATGATGGCATGGAAAATGAAGGAATACCCTGGACCTCGAATGGCTTATATAAATGACATTGAAAAGGAAGAGTTCATTGTCATGGAACCAAAAAGCTTGAGGGATTATCAAACTTAACTTTAGTAAAAGGGGTTCGTTAAAATGGTAGTTAAATTGGATAAAGTAGATGTTGTTATCGTAGGTACAGGGTGGGCTGGTGGAATAATGGCAGCAGAACTCGCAAAGGCTGGAAAAAAAGTAGTTGCTTTAGAAAGAGGAGAACGAAGAGAAACAGCAGATTATACAGGGGTAAAGGATGAGTTACGCTTTACAAATCGATTTGATATGATGCAGGATTTATCACACGAAACCATTACATCTCGTAATACACTTGATGAAGTAGCACTACCCGTTCGAACAAGAGATGAAATGATGGCAGGAACGGATCTAGGGGGCGGTAGCGTTCACTGGGCAGGAGCAACTTACCGTTGGTTGCCTTACGATTTTGAAATTTACTCAAAAACAATTGAACGATATGGAATAGGAAAAATACCAAAAGGGATGACAATACAAGATTGGGGAATTACGTATGACGAAATGGAAAAGTACTACGATCAATGGGAGAAGACTGCTGGAATATCAGGTGAACAGGATCCTTTAGGGCCGCCTCGATCCAATGATTATCCTACACCACCTATGAAAGAATCGCCACCAATTAAACTGTTTAAACAAGCAGCAAAGAAACTAGGATATCATCCATACCAAGTTGCATCAGCAAATATTTCAGAAACGTATGAAAATCCAGATGGAGAAACGATTAACCAATGTCAATATTGTGCATTTTGTACCCAATACGGTTGTGATTTTGGAGCAAAATCCGATTCTCTCGTCACTGTAATTCCGACTGCCTTAAAAACCGGGAATTTTGAGTTAAGAAACGAAAGCTACGCTCGGCGCATTTTGCATAAAGGTGGTAAAGCAACTGGGGTATTATACGTCGACACTAGAACTGGACAAGAATTTGAGCAACCGGCTGATGTTGTTGCTTTAGGTGCTTTTACATTTACAAACAATCGGTTATTAATGTTATCTGATATTGGTGAGCCTTATAATCCCAAAACAAGGACAGGAGTTATCGGACGTAACTTCAATGGGCAATTCAATATAACATTCCTCGGTGCAAAAGGCTTCTTTAAAGATAAAAAATTCAATCTGTACATGGGAGCTGGTGCACTTGGCGGTACAATGAGCGATTTCGCTGGCGATAACTTTGACCATACAAATTTAAATTTTATTAATGGGGGCGGCTTAGAGCTTCGCCAATACGGAGATGGCGCGATTGCAAGCAACCATGTGCCAAAAGGAACACCACGATGGGGGAAAGAATTCAAGAAAAACGCTTTATTTTATGCAAATCGTTACTTACAAATTTGGTATACCCCCGCCATTATGTCATGGTGGCATAATTATTTGAGTTTAGATCCAACATATAAAGACGACTTTAATGATCCACTCCTTCGAGTAACAAATAAATATACAGACCAAGACCGTAACATAGCAAAATTTGGAGTTGAAAAGTGTAAAGAAATTATGAAAGAAATGGGTGCAGATATTATTGATTTAGATGAGGTACCTGAAGAGTTCGATCATATATATCAAGGTGGGCATTATGCAGGAGGAGTTATTATGGGCGCTGATCCAGGGACATCTGCAGTAAATAATTATTTACAGCTTTGGGATATGGAAAATCTCTTTGTTGTTGGAGGGTCTGCCTTCCCACAGTTTGCCGGTCACCATCCAACCGCAACAATCGGTGCATTAGCTTACCGTGCATCAGAAGGAATTGAAATGTATTTAAAAAATGGCGGTGGCTTATTAGTAGAAGCAGAAGGGAACAAAAGAAAAACAGGATAGCGCTGAAATGTAACCATCTACAACAAAAGTGAGGTGACAGTATGGGACTAGCTAATATCGGCGTACCCGGTTTAATTCTTATTGTTGTATTGGCATTAATTATTTTCGGCCCGAGGAAACTACCTGAAATTGGAAAAGCAGCTGGGGAAACGTTGAGAGAATTCAAAAATTCAGCCAATGATTTAATGAGTGACCAAATCCCTTCGAACGATACAGAACAAGATACAAATGGAAACCATCCAATGAAAAAATAATAATTGGCATGAAAACAAGCCTCTGCACCTTATAGGCTTGTTTTCATGCCAATCAACGTAATCTTTTTCTTACCAGTTCCAAAAACCGACTACATCGATTCTTATCGAATCAATTAACGGATTCTCTTCCAGCTTTACGATTTCCTTTGTCGGCCCTGTTATAACAATTCCGTAATGATTATACCCATTTTCTTGCACGTAATTCATCCGCTCCTCTAAATCTAACCGCATACCATTGTACAACTTGCGTACCATACCTTCATGTTGCTTTAAGAAGCGCAATGTTTTTAAAAATTGTTCTTGGAGGATTTCAGTATCCCCTTCTTCATAATGTGGTGTAACATAACTTTCGGAAACACTTTTATTGAAAAAAGAACCTTCTTCTTCGTACGATTCTTGGATAAAATCTTCCTCATGCCAAATGGGAAAAGGAGGAAATCCAAACGGATCAAATACAATTCCACTATAATCTTCATCTCTTCCTTCTACCCCTGTATCGACAGCGAGCCACGAAAGCTCATAATCTTCACTTGAAAAATTATCCAACACTACGGAGGTCTCAACTGTTTCATTAAAAGACACATATGCGGTTACAACCGTGCCCTCTGGAAGATGATGCAACCGATCCCACTCTGACATCGAACGTTCTTTTGCATCAGGATAAATGAACACCGGCTCTTCTAAAGATTCCATCCCATACACAGTTCGCTCCGGGACACCCATGTGAGAGAATAAAAACGGGATATGTAGCTCTCCAACTTTCATACTTTCCCCGCCGACCTTTTTTCGAATGTCTCTCGTTGCATGCATACGAAAGAAAAAATCGACACTAGAGCTTGTTCCGCCTAAATGGCCATATGGTTCGGTAACCGTCATTGTATGATCAATAACATTCCGGAAAACTTCGATACGATCTGGCTTGCCCCAAGTGTAGTAAACACCTGATAAAACTGTGGTAACAATAAGAAAGAGTAGAATAATTCCCAAAGCAGTAAAAGCCGTTTGAAATCGAGCTTTCCATTTACTCCACCTTAATATCCTTTTTGTTTTCTCTTTACTCGCCACAGAAGAATGCTCATTCGAATGATTGGCTTCCAAATAATTTTGATAGTGTTCCATCTTTTCCAATTCTTTTTCAAATGCAGCCAGCTCTTCACCTTCTAGCTGTCCTTTTTCATATTTCTCCAACCGATCCTTAAACAAACCACTCAATTGCTTTCCACTCCTTTCTGTCGGCGAATCACTTGACGACCACGAAATAAACTGACTTTAAAGCTTGCTAAAGAGACTTCCATAACAGTCGCCGCCTCCTTATACGATAATTGATGAAAATCATGAAGCAAGATGGCTAGTTTCTGTTTTTCTGTTAAGCCTTCCAGCTCATTTATAACGATCTGTATTTCATCATCCAATACCACTGCTTCTTCTGGAGTTTTCCTTTTATCAAAAAAACTTCGAAGAAAACCTTCTCCTTTTAATTCAATTCGCTCTTGTCTACGATAGTGGTCAATAAACGCTCGATAGGCTACCGTGAATAACCACGCTTTAATGCTTTCATCATTATTTGCCTCAACATACAAATAAGCCCGTAAAAATGTTTCCTGAACCAGGTCTTCAGCAGTATGGTGATTATGACATAACGAGAGAAGGAAGCGATAAATATCAAAAAAATAATAAAGATAAATGGACTCAATTGAATTTTTCACCTGCTCCCCCCTCGTATAGTATGTTTAGGCTTTCTTTTCCGCCTATTGTTTCTAACTGTTTCTATATCAATAATCGGGTATGTTATACCCGTTACTTTGCACTACTGGCGGACGCTTTCCGCGGGCATCGCTTGAGCCTCCTCGGAAGAAATCACTTCCTGTGGGGTCTCAAGACACATGCTTTCCCCGGTGGAGTCGCCGCCTTTCGTTCCAAGTAACTAATAAGTGCAGGTCTTCTGTATATATAACGGATGAGAACCTAAAAGGTTACGCCCTTTTTCTTCGTAATCGTATTTACTCGAGGTCATCCTTCATTACTTTGTCCACAGTACGCAATTCGCCCTTTTCCTTTCCAACAATCCCATAGAAAAACAGCTTCGTTATTTCCTCTGTCAAGGGTAATACTTTTTCGTTTACTTCTTTTTGCTGCATGTAATCTTTTAACATGCCTACATAAAATAAAATCGATTCATTGGATATGGTTGGGTCAATATACCCTTCTTTTTTCCCTTCATCAAAAAGCGTAATAAAGCCTGGGATTGCTTTTTCTTTATAAAACATATCCACGTAGCTTCCTTTTTCGGAATACTCTTCCATAAAATAATGATAGAAGTTTTCATGCATATGCGCAGTTGCTTCCTTCTTTTCAAATATAATTTGTTTGATTTTATCCGGAAAAGGCAGATCGCTATTTAAAAGCTGCTCATACGCTTTCCACTCTTGATCGATATAGCTTTCGATTACTTCCTGAACTAAATTTTCCTTAGTAGTAAAGTAATTATATATTGTCACTTGAGAAACGTTCGCTTCGCTCGCAATCTTTGCAACAGAAACGCTTTGCACACCACTTTTTGTAAATAAACGCAATGCCGCTTGCACGATATTATTTTTTTTCATTTCGCTACGTCTTTGAAATCCATTCATTTTCTTCACCTCTTTATTTAGTGTAATTATATTTTTGAACGATAACAACTTTAGTAGTTCAAAAATAATTGACTTTAAATTTTTACTCCGATACTATGAACGAACAAACAAAAAATAGTTCATTATTTTTTTGCAAAAGACCTGCGGTAATATGGCAATCAATACATAGTTCTTCAACTATCAATATCAAGGAACCAAGTGCTTGAAACGAATAACGGCGACTCCGACGAAAAACATGACATGAGACACCAGAGCGAGCGCATTTTGCGAGCGAGAAGACTCATGTCATGGCCGCTGAAACCGACCGCCTGCACAGTGCAAAGCTATGGCAACCGGAATAATAGAAATAAACAATAGGTAGCATTAAAGCACCTAAACTTAGTAAACGAAGGAGGTTAAAACATGAACATATTAAGAACAAATAAGTTATCGAAAAGATTTGGAAATTTCACTGCATTAAATCAAGTAAATATATCTGTTAACGAAGGGGAAGTATACGGCTTTATCGGACCAAATGGCGCAGGAAAATCAACAACCATTCGAATCCTGCTCGGAATTCTAAAAGCTACGGAAGGTACAGCCGAAATATTCGGTAAAGATACGTGGAGAAAATCTGTGGACATTCACAAACGGATTGCCTACGTACCTGGAGACGTAAACCTATGGCCAAATTTGACTGGCGGAGAAGTAATTGATTTATTTCTTAAATTTCGGGGTGGAAACCATAAAAGCAGACGAAACGAATTAATAGAACGATTCGATTTAGACCCATCAAAGAAATGCCGTACTTATTCAAAGGGGAATCGACAAAAGGTTGCACTTGTTGCTGCTTTTTCTTCCAATGCTGATTTATATATATTAGATGAACCAACCTCTGGACTAGATCCGCTAATGGAGCGTGTATTTCAATCGTACGTCTTAGAAGCGAAACAAGCGGGAAAAAGTGTATTGCTCTCAAGCCATATATTATCCGAGGTAGAAAAGCTATGTGATACAGTTGGGATTATTCGCGAAGGTGAAATTATCGAAGCTGGCTCTTTAAGTGAAATGCGGCATTTAACACGAACACATCTACATATTGAAACGTCGGAACCAATTGTGTCGCTAAATAAGCTAAATGGTGTGCACGACATTACTCAAAATGGGAAAAAGCTTTCCCTTCAAGTTGATACCGAAAAATTGGATGCAGTTATAAAGTATGTAAGCAACTATAAAATTTTAAAGTTAGAAAGTACCCCTCCTACGCTTGAAGACTTATTTATGCGGCATTACCAAGGAACGAGCGAAAAAAATATATGCAGTGGAGGTGCTTCCTAATGCATAAAACATTATTTATGAACACGGGATTGATTTTTCGCTTTTTATTACGACAGAATCGACTTCGAATCCCAATCTGGATACTGTCATTAACGAGCATAACTTTAGTTGTTGCCCATTCATTTTTACAATTATATCCAACGGAAGCAGATAGGCAAGCGATTGCAGAAACAATGCAAAATCCCGCTCTGATTGCTATGATTGGCAAAAATTATGGTATGGATACATATACATTTGGAGCAATGCTCGCACACCAAATGTTGCTTTTTACAGCTATTGTCGTAGCAATTATGAATATATTTTTTGTCACACGGCATACACGAACCGAAGAAGAAGATGGAAGAATTGAACTTGTTCGTTCTCTTCCTACAGGACGATTAGCCAATTTAGGCGCTACATTTACCGTTATCCTCGCAGTTAATATCGTCTTAACGTTTTCAGTAGGTTTCGGGTTGTATTGCTTACAAATTGATAGTATCGATTTATTAGGATCTTTATTATATGGTAGCGCTCTTGCAGCTACGGGAGTTTTCTTTGCAGCAATAACTGCTGTTTTTGCTCAGGTATCTGCAAATGGTCGCGGAACAATTGGACTCTCTTTTGCAGTACTCGGTATTTCTTACATTATTCGTTTAATTGGTGATACTAGCAACGAAACACTTTCTTTGTTTTCCCCTTTGGGTTGGGTAATTCGTTCGGAAGTATTTGTAAACAACTATTGGTGGCCAACACTAACAGCGAGTGGTGGGGCAATTGTATTCATCGTGCTAGCCTTTTATTTAAATGCAAGCCGCGATTTAGGAGCTGGTTTGTTACCCTCAAGGGCTGGGAGAAAAAATGCAACCTTTTTTTTACAAGGTCCTATCGGTTTAGCCTTTCGATTGCAACGAACTGCACTAATTTCCTGGGCAGTAGCTATGTTTTTACTCGGCGTAACGTATGGTTCGATATTAGGTGATTTAGAATCCTTTATAAAAGATATTGAAATGATGCAGAAGTTATTTAAGCCTTTAGACGGCTTTTCAATAACAGAACAATTTATTGCTTTATTAATGACTATCATGGCTATAATCAGCACAATTCCTGCACTTATGACAATAACAATGGTTAAAGGAGAGGAAAATAAAAATCGTTTGGAGTTTATTCTAAGTCTCCCTATTTCTCGCTCCAAAGTGGTCGCGAGTTACTTAATAATTACACTAATCACTTCCTTTATAATGTTATCATTTACTGCTATTGGTCTATGGACTGCCAGTAACGTTGTATTGAACGATCCACTTGCTTTTGGAAACGTATATAAAGCATCCATTATCTATTTACCAGCTATTTGGGTAATGGTTGGGATTGCGCTGACTATTATTGGGCTTTACTCTCGATTTACTAGTCTTGTGTGGCTTTACCTAGGTTTTTCGTTCTTCGTTGTCTATTTAGGTGATTTATTAGATGTCCCTCAATGGATGCGGCAATTGTCGCCATTCGGTCATGTACCACAATCGCCAGTCGATGAAATGAATTGGCTTCCTACTAGTTTATTAACAATTTGTGCAGCTATCCTTATCTCGATCGGTTTCATTTGCTTTAATAGACGAGATATAAAAGGATAGTTAACTAAAGGATACTCGTTTATGGGGACTTCCCATCTGTTTGTACAAAGTTACACTTTTATTCATAAACAAAATATATGTATAGAATGATCTATCATTCGTCAGTACACAGCTTGCCTTTTTCTTCCGATTCTTCTCCTTGAAACGATTGCATTATTACCAATAAAACACTATGTATATTTCTTATCCAATACTAAAAAGACACTATTTTACATTGAATCACAAGCTCAATGTTTTTTCTTTTTGTTTTTAATCATTTACAATAGAAGTGTAGATAATATCTCCCTAGTTGTGCATACTATAAGGAATTTGCATCTGTTCAGACAGATTCATTGTTGTATTTATCTATTTAAATCTCTAACTTTATTAGGAGGTAATTCGATTGGGACGTTTAAATGAAAAAGTAGCAATTATAACCGGTGGTGCTTCAGGGATTGGCGCAAGTATGGCAACGTTATTTAGAAATGAAGGTGCAACTGTTATTGCTGCCGATATTAATCAAGAAGCATTGGATAAAATTAGTGAACATGAAAACATTCATGGAATGAAGCTAGATGTATCTAGCGAAGAAGACTGGCAAGCACTCGTTGAAAATGTTGAAAGTCAGTTTGGTAAGATAGATATTCTGATTAATAATGCCGGTGTGACTTCCGAAAAAACAATCGATCAGATTAATTATAAGGATTGGGAATTCCTATCCAAAATCAATGGCTTTGGAGCTATGATGGGCATTAAATATGTTGCTCCTGCAATGGCGAAAAACAATAGCGGTTCAATTGTAAACTTATCTTCAGTTACCGCTCAAGTAGGAATGGGGCTTAACTCTTACTCGGCATCCAAAGGTTCCGTCCGAGCCATTTCAAAAGCAGCAGCCACACAATACGGAAGAAATGGTATACGCGTTAATGCTGTATTCCCAGGAGTAATTGAAACACCAATGACTAAAAATCTAGATTCGAGTAAAGACGCTCTGAATCGAATTAATGCATTGACACCTTTAGGCAGACTAGGTAAGCCAGAAGATGTAGCAAATGCCATTCTATTTTTAGCAAGTGATGATGCTGCTTATATTACAGGGGCAGAACTGGCAATTGATGGTGGGTATTCGGCATTGTAACTTTAGCATCAAGGATACAAAGCTATCGAATGTGCAAATAATGTACAAGTAGACGTACGAATTTTAAATGATAGATTTACCTTTATCGTATAAATAGAAACGTACCATCCGAAAAACTGAAATTACAAAAAAATGTTTCCGATTATAAGTGCTCCATAATCGGAAACATTTTTATTTTCAGTTCGTTTCTTTAAAATTTAAAGATCACCTGACGAAAGATGCTTATTTCACATGTATTTTACCAGTGTCCTGTTCTGTAACCGTCCCAATTACTGACGCCTGGACGTCCTTACTGAGCAGTTCCTTCTCTAACTCTTCCGCTTCATCTGCCGCAACTGCGATTAGAAGTCCACCTGATGTTACCGGATCACTTAAAATTAGTTGATCTACTTCATCTACCGCCGCGTCATAAACCACTTTATCTTGGAGCCACTGATGGTTTTTCTTAGCGCCTCCAGGTACAATTCCTTGCTCCGCTAGTTCTCGAACGCGCTCCAGAACAGGAACGCGCTCTTTTTCGATCGTAATTCCTACATTACTTCCTTTCGCCATTTCTGAAGCATGACCGAGCAAGCTAAAGCCCGTAACATCGGTACATGCATGAACGGTATACGATTGGATTGTTTCAGCTGCTGTTTTATTTAAAGCAGCCATCAATTGCATGAGTCGATCTAGCTCTGTCGCATCTAGCATATCTCTTTTTATCGATGTCGTTAATATTCCTACACCAATAGGCTTCGTTAAAATAAGCTTATCTCCAGGTTGTGCTCCATTGTTCGTTTTAACCTTTTCCGGATGTACAATACCAGTAACCGATAACCCAAATTTAGGCTCTTTGTCATCAATCGAATGTCCACCAACAAGGGTCGCGCCTGCCTCTGTAACTTTATGCGATGCGCCTGTTAGTATATCCGTCAAAATCTGTTTATCTAACGTATCGATCGGAAAGCCGACAATATTCATTACTGTCAATGGCTTGCCGCCCATTGCATATACATCACTTAGTGCGTTGGCAGCAGCAATTTGACCAAACATATACGGATCATCGACAATCGGTGTGAAAAAGTCCAACGTTTGTACAAGTGCTAATTCCTCGTTTAACTGATAAACCCCTGCGTCATCTGAAGTGTCCAAGCCAACAAGCAAATTCGGATTCTTTTTCGTTTGCGGCAACTGACTTAAAACCTCGGATAGGTCCAATGGATTTATTTTACAGCCACAGCCACCCTTACTTGATAGTGAAGTTAATTTTATCTTTTCTTGATAAGTCATTAAATCATCTCCTATTTAATACGTGTTTATAAATCTTAACCAAAGCTTCTATTTCGTTATGTAATGCATGATGTCTATTTACATATACTCTAGCACTCTCACCGATTTGTTCCCTTAATTGTGGGCGATCTATTAATTTCTGAACAGAGTCAATGAATTCCGATTCATTACGATAAATAAACCCTGTTTCATTATGCGATACAATACTTTTATTGCCATGATTAGATGATACAATTGGCGGAATTCCTAAAGCCATCGCCTCTAATATTGCAGATGGCTGTCCTTCTGAAATGGATGTATTTAAAACAACGTCCGCTTCTTTTAAAAGAGCGCCCATTTGTTCATGAGGCAACTGTCCTATATAGTCCACCCAGTTTTCCCGATCACGGACAAGTTTTTTTACGTATTCCCCTTCATCTGCTTCAATGACAGGTCCTACGATCCACAGCCGTATATGCGGGTATTCCTCCTTTAGCTTTTCCAACGTAAAAATGGCATTTGGTATGTTTTTAATTTTACGCAAACCAGCAGGTAAAATAAATAAAAATGTACCTTTTTCCTTTATATGTAAAGAATTAGTTTGTGGAAAGGGGGATATACTTTGCGGAATGACGTATAGCTTACCGGAAACCCCAGGAACCTCTCGTGCTACTGTCTTCATTCCCTGTTCTTCAAATACATGAATCGCCTCTGCCCCTTGTAACGTTTCAATAACTTGCGCTCGCTTCGCTTCATTAAATAGATCCTTATTTAAATCGGTTCCTGTCATCGTTAGTACATATGGCTGAACGGAATCATTTACTTTATTCATAAAGTTGTAAAACTGATACGCATGGAAACCATGATAAATATCAGCAGTTAATGATACATGAGCGCTTACTTCAGCTGTAGCATTAATTACTTCCGTTTGTAGCCCCCTAGCAGACAAACCGTTGTTAATTCGTTTCACCGTTATCGTATTTCCTCGCTGCTGATCGAAAAAAGGGACGATCAATTTCACATTCACTACCTTGCCCCCCTTTCAAAAGTATTCTAATGCCTATTGTAGCATGTTTTCAATGTTCATTCCGCTTAAAGAATCGTTTCGGTAATACGAGCACTTTTAAATGTATGAGTAGCATATTTTCGGGAGAACATAAAAACGAGCTATTGTAAATTGCCTTATTTGGTTGGTATATAGGCTTTGCACAAACTTCATCAGCAATATGCATTGACATGTACAAAGACTCTAGTGGAAAAGCAAGACCCAAATATCCACTTAGGAAATTTGAAAAAACGTCCTAAGTTAGTTCAGGCTTGCCAACAGAAAACGGAGCACAAGCCAACGGCAGTAAACGCAGTGCCACTCAATCTTCCAGTTTGTATGAGTAAACTGTTTGTGGGGGAACAGATGCACGAATCTAACTAGATAATATGTGATCAATTTTACTTCGAACGATATACACATGAATAACACCGTTGATTTTCTAGAGGAGGCTGAGGCCGTGCCCACGGAAAGCGTAGTGTATATCTACTGCGGTCGGTAGGAATCAATACTAAAATTAACGAATACAAAGAGAGGTTTTTTAACTTCTTAAAATAACACCCACAAATACGTGACTCAATCTTCCAGTTTTTATACTTTGACTACAAATATCGAATCAACTATACTAAATAATTGTGAAAGATTACCGTTGTTCGAAACCATCCAACGTAAAAAAACTAAGGGAGAGAATATAATAATGAATTCAAGAACACTAGTTGTAAATGCATTAATAGGAGCTTTATACGTCGTTGTAACATGGTTAATCGCCCCATTTGGGTTTACCCATATTCAGTTTCGGATATCCGAACTGTTTAATCACCTCGTCGTCTTTGACAAAAAGTATTTCTTTGGAATTGTGCTAGGCGTATTTTTCGCCAATCTTTTCTTCTCACCGATGGTCGCTTATGACTTACTCTTTGGTCTTTCTCATACTATTTTTTCTTTATTAATAACGATTTTTGCTGCACGCTTTATTACAAATAAAATAGCCTTAATGGGAATAAATACAATTGTATTTTCTTTCAACATGTACATTATCGCCTTAATGTTAAAGCTTGTACTCGAAATTGATTTATCGTTTTTATTTATTTGGTTAACAACTGCGGCAGGAGAGTTTATTGTCATGACAATTGCAATTCCGATCGTGTATGCCTTAAATAAGCGGTTAAAGTTTAATCAACTCGTTTAACTAAAAACGAGCAACCAAAACAACATTCAAGTGCGGTTAAAAGATCGCCAATCGTTGACCTGCAATTGGACGTAATCGTTTTTGAAAATAGGGGTTCCCAGTTGATTGTAGTGGAACGTGCGACTCCAGCCTCAATATATGAGTCGAAGACCGTGGACAAAGTAGCGAGAGAAGCGGATGAGACCATGCCGGCGGAACGCGTGCGCCGTTCACTGCAATCGACGGCTTCCCGCTAATAATCAAGTTTGAGGACTTTTTCAGTGGCATTTAATCCGCACTGTGGCGTCTCCCCCTTCTCTATTCCTCCGACTGGAGTCTCGCACCTTCCTTTCGCTACTGTCGGAGACCATCCTTGATTTTCCACAAGCTAATTGGAAAACATGTTTAATTGAAACGATCTTATTCTTTAATTAAACCATTGTCGACAAGGAAATCATGAGCGACATCTTCCGGTTTTTCATTATCTACGTCTACACGTGCATTCATTTGCAGCATTTCTTCCTCTGATATTTTACCAGCCAAGGCATTTATAACATCTTTCAACTCTGGGAATTGATCTAACACTTCCATACGAACGATCGGGACCGCATCATATTTCGGGAAAAACTGCAAGTCGTCCTCAGTAGTAGCTAAATTAAACAATTGAATTCTGCTATCTGTAGTAAAGGCAGGTATAACATCCACATCCCCATTTTTAACTGCATCATACATAATGTTTGGATCGAGGCTACTCGTTTTCGAGAATTCAAAAGGATACGCTTTAATCAAGTCATCAAACCCTTCTCCAACCCGCTCATAAAAAGCATGCGGAGCTCCAAAAACCATCGCTTCCTTTTTAGATATGTCAGCCAGCTCTGAATACGTTGCAGCCTCATACCCATTTTCCTTCCAATAAGCAAGCGTATATCCGTTTTCAAATCCTAACGGTTCTAGCCAAGTAACATCGTATTTTTCTTCATATCCTTTTTTCACCCGTTCATATATACGCTGTGCACTTTCACCTGGCTCGGTTTGCTCCTCCAACACGTCTTTAAGCCCTGTTCCGGTATATTCTACATAGAGGTCAATTTCCCCCTTCTCAATTGCAGGAGTTAAAATAGCAACTTCCCCAAGTCCTTCTTTATATGTAACCTCGTAATTTGTTTTATCTTCAATATACTTTCCTAAAATATACGGTAAAATAAATTGCTCTGTCCATGGCTTCCCACTTATTACGATTTCTTGTTTTTCACTACATGCACTTAACAGCAGTAGAACCGATGCAAAAATTATACCTACTAACCGCTTCAATGGTTAATCCTCCTTTATAAATTCAATCCTCTTGGCGTCACTTTCTTTTCAATCCATTTCAATAGCACATCAAATAAAATTGCTAATAAAGCAACCGGCACTGCGCCAGCAAGCACTAATGAATTATTGTAGGATTGCAAGCCTCGATAGATAACATCTCCCATTCCACCGCCACCTACAAATGTTGCCAAAGTAGCAATTCCAACCGTCAAAACCGTTGCCGTACGCACCCCTGCCATAATTAGTGGCAGTGCGGTTGGGAATTCAATTTTCTTTAAAATTTGATTGTTTGTCATACCCATCCCTCGACCTGCTTCAATAATCGATTGGTCAACACTGATTAGCCCTGTATACGTATTACGAACAATAGGCAGCAATGCATAAATAACGAGAGCAATTAATGCTGTTTTTGAGCCTATTCCGATTAAAGGGACGAGAAACCCAAACAAAGCTAAACTTGGGATCGTCTGCAAAATCGCCGTTATACCTATAACAGGCTCAGCAAAATGGCGATATCGTGCAACAATCATCCCAGCCGGCAACGCGATAGCAATTCCAATTGCAAGCGCTAAAAACGATAAAAAAATATGTTGAAGAAATGCATTTATAATAAGATCTGATCTACTCGTGATCGTAGCTATAAATTTATCCATAGGCCGTCGTTCCTTCTTGGTGCTTTAAGGCTGCATCTAAAAGCGTTTTATGACTTACATAGTAAACCGATTCGCTATCGATCACCTCTAAGTGACATTCGGGATGCTTTATCAGTAAGGTGTTCGCTTCTTCGACAGTCATGCATGCATCTGCTCGTATAACTTCGCCTTCTGATTCTGTTTCAAAAAACATTTGTAATTCTTGCAAACTCTTATTCTTGAAAGTTTGCTTTCTAGCAATTCTTTCCACGCCTATAAAGCTTCGAACAAACGCATTTTCTTGATGACTGAGCAATTCATTTGGAGAGGATACTTGCTCAATTTTGCCATTGCGCATAACAACTATTAAGTCTGCAATTTCTAATGCTTCATCCATATCGTGCGTAACAAATACGATTGTTTTTTGGATTTTAACTTGGAGGCTTTTTAATTCTTTCTGCAGCTGTTCTCTGCTAATCGGATCAAGTGCTGAAAACGGCTCATCCATCAAAATAATATTAGGGTCACTCGCCAACGCACGCGCTACACCGATACGTTGCTGTTGTCCACCGGAAAGCTCTAACGGATATCGATTTTTATATGTAGCCGGATCCAATTTAACCAATTGCAAAAGCTCATTCACCCGCGAATCAATTTGCTGTTGCTCCCAACCTAACAAATCGGGAACAAGGGCAATATTTTCTGCAATCGTCATATGTGGAATAAGTCCAATCCGCTGAATTACATACCCAATGGAACGCCGAAGCTTTACAGCATCCTTTTGCGAAATAGGCTCTTCATCAATAAACAATTCACCAGAGGATGGTGTTTCTAACCGGTTGATCATCTTCATCAAGGTTGTCTTTCCGCATCCAGATGGTCCAATAATCGCTGTTAATTTATGAGGAGGAATCGTTACGGAAACATTATTTAATGCAACCGTCCCATCTGGATAACGCTTTGTCACTTCTTCAAAACAAATAATTATACATCCCATCCTTTCGTTTAAAATAACGTGCTCGTTTGTTGCAAAATTTAACATCTAATCGTACTCGTATTTCTGTAGGTGTCTTCGCCCTATTTATCCGTTCCCATTTACTATACGAACGAAACCCACATGCTTAATTAAACAATAGGATACATAGTAATTACACCCATTACGTTTGGGAAGAAAGACATCTGTACGCTAGGACGCTTCCTGTCATCATTTTATAGCCGTCACGTCCACACCATCCTTAACTAAAAAAAGATTAGCGCCTTATAGTATATATAAAGCGCTAATCTTTTTTATGCTATATTTTATTTCCAAGGTAATAGCTTATGTTCAAGCCATTGCAATCCTCGATTGAATGTTAAACCGAGCAAAGACAAAACGAGTACACCGACCATCAGTTTTGTTGTAATCATTAAGTTTCCATAATGTAAAACCATCGATCCAATACCACTCTCTGCTGCAATCATTTCCGCGGAGACTAACAATAAAAGCGATGTACCAGCAGCTAGCTTTAACCCTGCAAAAATCATCGGCAAAGAGCCCGGTAGAATTACTTTGCGAATGACATTAAACGGACTTGATCCAAAAGTAACAGCTGCCTTAACAAGCATTTGATCAACATTTTTCACACCTGAAAATGTATTAATTACAACTGGGAAAAAGACACCTAGAGCAATAATCGTTACTTTTGACAATTCTCCGATACCGAGCCACAAAATAAATAAAGGCAAAAGAGCAATTTTCGGAATCGGATAGATTGCGTATACAATCGGAGTCCCAATAGCATCCGCCCATTTTGAAAAACCAAGAATTAGTCCGATCACAATACCAAAGCTCGCACCAATTGCATACCCTACAACAATTCGATATAAGCTTGCCGTAAGATTTGTATAGATTTCACCGCCTATAATCATGTCCCAGCCGGTAAGTACAATCGCAGAAGGCGCAGGCAAAAATAATGGTGATACGATATTCAAGCGTGTAATAAGCTCCCAGATAAGCAGAACGCCTACTATTCCAATAAAAGAAGCATAAATAGGTATTTTCTTTTCTAAAAACGCGACGCGATTCGTTATCACTTGTTTCTTTTTGCTCATTTTCATTACTCCTTTAACGCTTCGGCCGCATCATGGCGAATTAATTGCCATATAGCATCCGCATATTGCTCAAATTGCATGCGATACTTTTCCTCGCCTCTCCCTGTTTTTGGCAAATCAATAGAAATAATGTCTTTGATTTGCCCAGGGTGACGAGAAAGAACGATAACTCGATCTGCTAAATAAACAGCTTCTTGTATGTTGTGTGTAACATATAGTGTACTTAATTTCGTCCGGTTCCATATCGTCAATAATTCTTCCTGCATTAACGTACGTGTTTGTGCATCAAGGGCAGAAAACGGCTCGTCCATTAACAATAAATCTGGTTCAATTGCAAGTGCTCTAGCAATTCCTGCTCGTTGCTTCATTCCACCGGATAATTGCTTCGGATATGCATTTTCAAACCCCGTCAAGCCTACCATATCAATGTAATGCTGGCCACGTTCTTTCTGTTCCTTCTTACTTAATCCTTTTTCTTCTAAACCATACACAACGTTTTTAAATACGGTACGCCAAGGAAACAATGCAATTTCTTGAAATACAATACCTAAATTCGGTTGCTTGTTGTCCATCCCTTCAAAGTAAACAGACCCTTCCGTCGGGGACATAAGTCCTCCGACGATGTTTAAAAGGGTCGACTTTCCACAACCGCTTGGACCTACCAACACGACAAATTCTTCTTTATCAATTGAAAAATTAATATTCTCTAGAGCGGTTACTTCTTTCTTTTTCGTATCTGTAAACTTCTTGCCAACATTATCTATAACAATCTTCATCGATTTCACTTCCCTAGTTCTGTCAACGCCTCGTCTAGTAAATCCGTATTTACGATATCGCTTGCATCAAGTTCCTTTTCAAGCAAATTTTCTTTTACATACCAATCGATTTGAGTTTGAATATCTTCTGCTAGTAATTTTCCGTCACGATCCATATATGGTAGACCTTGCTTAATAATTTCCGGGTCTTGATCTGTATATTCCGCAATAATCGTAATAACCTCGTCAAAATTTTCCCCTGCAACAAGCTCTCCGTCTTCCTTCGTTAATACTGCATCGTAATAATAACGTGTGGCTTTTGCATAAGCCTTTAAGAACTTTTTCGCGGTATCCTCATCTCCTGCAAATGTTTTCGAGAAAAAGATTCCGGAAATTTGGTAGTCGAACGTATCGCCAATTTGTGCAACTACCTTTCCGTACCCTTCATCTAGTACTCTAGAAATATTCGGCTCATTTAAAAGGACAGCATCTACCTGCTTGCTCTCCAACGTCTCCATTAATCCAGGAATACTGTTCAAAGGAACAAGATCAACATCGCTTGTTGACAGTCCATTTTCTTCTAATAATCGTCCCGTCATATAGTGATACGTGGAGCCTGTTTGCGTAATCCCTATTCTTTTCCCTTTCAAATCCTCTACGCGCTCTACATCGGAATCGTTCGGAACGAGTAAAGCAGTAGAAGAATAGCCTTCCTGTTCTCTACCTTTATCCGCTACAATAACGAGTTCTTCACCGCCTGCTACCATATTGTAAAGGCTAGCAGTAATTCCGGTAGCACCTACATCAATATCTCCGCCGGCTGTTGCAACCGATATTGGCTGGGCTGCTTCAAACCATTCCACATTCACATTAATGCCTGCTTCTTCAAAATATCCTTTTTCAATCGCTATAAATAGTGGTGCTGAACTTGTTAGCTTCAACATTCCTATATCTACAGCAGTACCTTCACTGCTCGCATTTTTTTCTTCAGTAGTATTTTTATCTCCGTCATTTTGACTACAAGCGATTAAACTAATGGCCAAAATAAACAAAGCTCCCAATAAAAGTATATTTCTTTTCATCACCGTTTTCTCCTCACATTTCTGTAAAAATTACAACAACCTATAATTACTTATATGATTTATAGAATAGCACAATTAGACAAATTTCTCCATAAGTAAAAAATAGTAATAGCGCCTTACAACCGACTGCTTCAATTTACACAATCCGTCAAAAAAGTAACTGCATTCGTTTGTTCATTCTCTGTTCATATTCAAAATCTATACTATGACCAATGAACAGTCAAAGGAGTGAAGGAAATGCTTCAACCGATACGAAGTATTGTTAAATATACAAGTAGTCAAAGAGGGGCAAAAGTAACAATCATCGCTTGGATTGTGGCCGTTATTCTTTTAAGTGCCTTAGCACCTTCTGCAAAAGAGTATGAAACTAACGGTACAGAAGGTAGCATCCGTGCCAATACGCCATCAGAGGCTGCTTCTGCACTATTAGATGAGGAATTTCCAACAGATGAAGGCTTAACCGCACTACTCGTATTTCATCGTGAAACAGGGATTACTCAAGATGATGAAGAAATGATTCAAACATTTAGTGAGTGGCTCGTTTCTGAAGAGAAACCAGAAGGAGTAGCTAGCTCACTTCCATTCCATCAATTCCCTCCGAATGTAAAGAAACAGCTCTTATCAGATGGGAATACAACATTACTATTTAACATTGCTCTTGAGAAAAATCTAGAGTCAAATGAAGCACATGAAACATTACAGAAGCTGCGTAATCAATTAGAAGCTTATAACTTAGCGGGTATGGATTTCGAAATTACAGGCCCAGCAGGTATCGCAGCCGATACGATCTCATTGTTCAAAGACGCTGATTTTATATTAATGCTTGCTACCGTTTTGCTAATCTTTATCATTTTAATTATTATTTATCGCTCACCGCTTTTGGCTATTACACCGCTATTAATAGCCGGTATCGTTTATGGTGTTGTCGATCGTGTGCTAGGTCTTGCTGGTAAATATAATTTGTTTACGATCGAAGGCCAAGCAACATCTATTATGCTTGTACTACTATTTGCTGTACTAACCGATTATAGCTTATTCGTTTTTTCTCGTTATCGCGAGGAACTAACCAAACATTTATCAAAATATGATTCTATGGGTGAAGCGATTTACCACGTATGTGAGCCTATATTTTTTAGTGGTGGTACAGTTCTATTAGCAATGCTCTCGCTATTTGTTACATTATTTAACCCTTATCATTATTTTGCACCTGTATTTACAATCGCGGTTATATTTATTTTAATCGCTGGTTTAACACTAATCCCAGCATTATTTGCAGTATTAGGACGAAAAGCATTTTGGCCATTTATTCCAAACGTAAATAAAAGCAAGCAACCGAAAAGACGCTTTTGGAAATGGGTTAGCGCTCAGGTAAGGAAGCGACCTGCAATAGTTGCAAGTAGTATACTTGTCATCTTACTTATCGGAGCTGCGAACATTTTAACAATACAATTCTCTTTTAATTTGCTAAAGTCCTTTCCAGAAGACATTTCTTCACGCCAAGGCTTTGAGATTTTAGAGGAGAACTATCCAGCTGGACAGCTTGCGCCTGTTACAGTAATTCTTGAAGCAAATAAAAAAATAACAGTAAACAAAGATTTTATAAATAATGTAAATCAATTAAAAGAAACACTTGAAGCTAAGGAAGATATCGTTTCCGTACGACCAGACTTATCTCAGCTTACCGAAAATGGTATTGCTGAATTGCCAAAAGGATTTCTTTCAAAAAGCGAAAAGGCAATTAAAATGGAATTCGTACTAAATGAACACCCGTACGAAAAAGATGCAATGGATACGATAAACATGCTGCGAAAGAGTGGAGATGAGCTATTAGCAAATGCGCAGCTGTCTTCACAGGATTATAAGTTGCATTACGCCGGTCAAACAGCACAGCAGCTGGATGTGAAACAGTTGAATAAGCGAGATATGATTATCTTATTCACACTAGTGACCGTATTACTAACACTTGTACTCGGCCTTCAAACAAAGTCAATTGCCCTACCAATTATTATGATGGGAACGATCCTTCTATCGTACGCGTCTGCACTAGGATTTAGCTGGTGGGTTGTAGAACACTTTATTGGTTACGAAGCGATCAGTTATCGTTTACCTGTCTATGCGTTTATTTTCATGGTAGCGCTTGGTATTGACTATAATATTATGCTCGTCTCGAGAATGAAGGAATTCGTAGCAGAAGGACAATCGTGGGACGTAGCCATTCAAAAGGGGATCACCGTAACCGGGGGCGTTATATCTTCAGCAGGATTAATTCTTGCTGCAACGTTTTCTGTTTTAATGACCCAGCCTTTACAAGAGCTGTTCCTATTCGGATTTATGATGGCCCTAGGGATATTACTTGATACCTTTGTCATTAGAGGCTTTTTACTTCCATCCATTCTCACTTTATTCCATCGTTTTGGTTGGAACAAAAACATAGAAGCGAGCCAACAACACGTGCAAGAGATATAATATCATTTCTGAACAATTTATATTCAAACTAAAAGGGCCCTTATCATTAATCAATGATAGAGGCCCCCTTTTTTCTTTTTCAAAATTGCATTACATATAATTTCGTAAAATTATATATGTTAAATAACCTAAGTAAAATAAAACGAGAACGACACCTTCTGCTTTCTTCACTTTGTATTGCGTTCGTGAAAATATTAATAAAAATACCGTCAAGACCATCATAATCACAATATCAATAAATACATCGGAATCTGTAATCATCATTGGCGAGACGATGGAAGCTGTTCCTAACACAAATAATATGTTAAATATATTGCTACCAACAACATTCCCTAATGCTATTCCTGCTTCTTTTTTCACTGCTGCCGTTATCGACGTTACGAGCTCAGGAAGGGATGTACCGAACGCAACAACCGTTAAACCGACTAATGTTTCGCTCATTCCTAGCTTGTAAGCAATCTCTGTACTGTTCGTAACAACTAGTTGCCCACCGTAAATGATTCCTGCTAACCCTAATATGGTGAATACAAGATTTTTGCCCCACGATATATTGCCAGCCTTCTCATCATCAGCTGTCTTATTATTTCTACTTTTTCTTGCCACCTCAAACGCATAATACATAAAAACAATAAAAAACAACAAAAAGATCAGGCCATCACTGCGTGTTATTACATTCGTCGCTGTTCCTTGTAAAAACGTATCACCGATTAATACAAACAATGCCATGCTTGCTAATAACGTAAAAGGAATCTCCTTTCTGACGGTTTCATCCTCCACGCTTAATGGACTTATAAATGCAGTGATCCCAACTACAAGTGTAAGATTAAATATATTACTTCCGACAACATTACCGAGGGAAACACCCGAGTTCTCTTGTAATGAAGCGATAATACTAACCGTCGCCTCAGGAGAGCTTGTTCCGAGCGCTACAATCGTAAGACCGATAATCATGGGCGGAACACGTAATAATCGTGCTATATT
This sequence comes from Virgibacillus sp. W0430, assembly GCF_051846935.1. Taxonomy (NCBI): domain Bacteria; kingdom Bacillati; phylum Bacillota; class Bacilli; order Caryophanales; family Bacillaceae; genus Virgibacillus; species Virgibacillus sp. W0430. Next base: position 51,484 of record NZ_JBPYCS010000001.1, on the reverse strand, counting down.
TGAGGAACCATCAACAAAAAAGTCCGCACCTTTTATTAATAAACCGAAGCCTATAATAAGAAATACATAAGTCATCTTCTTTTACCTCTACTCGTTCTTTTAGACGTTGTGTTCTTTTTTATCTATACCCTAGTACTCGTATTATCATACAAAAGAATAACTTATTCAAACGGGATAAAAAAGCGGATTGAGTCAAGTATTTGTGGGTGTTATTTTAAGAAGTTAAAAAACCTCTCTTTGTATTCGTTAATTTTAGTATTGATTTCTACCGACCGCAGTAGATAGTTTCCTTTTATCCCTCAATTCAAAGCGTTGCTTATCCCTATTATCAGCGATGTATTGATCTAATTCCCCTAGGAATTGTGCCATTTTGTTAGTTGTGTTGTCGTAACTTAACTATACAAAAGAGGGTCCTTTTTTTCATGGAACACGACTAAATTATCCATAGATGATGTAACCACTCCCAGTTGATTGTAACGGAAGGTGGTGACTCCTGCGGGAATAGCAAGCGTCTGAAGACCCCGCAGGAAGTGGTTTTATTCCGAGGAGGCTGAAGCCGTGCCCGCGGAAAGCATCCACCTGCAGTGAAAATCAACGGTGTTATTCATGTGTATATCGTTCGAAGAAAATTGATCACATATTATCTAGTTAGATTCGTGCATGTGTTCCCCACAAACATTTTACTCATACTGTTCTCCCACCACCATTTTATTCATACAGAACCTATTACATCATGGTACGATTATTAACAAAGCATATTCAAAGTGTTTAGAATAGAAGCACGGCCAAGATTAAAATAAAAGGATGGTTTTTACAGTGATCATTAGAGATTCCGTCGACTCCTTCATTATGATTGAACAACACAATCATGCACACCTAGCAAAAGATATAGCAGAAAAATGGAAGGAAATTCCCCGCTATACGAAAAATCAACCAAAGGCGTCCGTTATGTATGCAATCGGAAATCATGACCGCGGCTGGCAAGCATTTGACAAAGCCCCTTTTTGGAACGACCGAAAAAAAAGACCGTTTACGTTTATCGACCTCCCACTATCTGTGAAAGCCGTTCTTTATACAAATGGCATTAATGAAGTGGAACAGGAGGATTTATATGCAGCACTCCTATGTAGTAAGCATTATACCCAATTCATGCAACGAGCAGCAGGACATGACGCTCAGCAGTTTGTTGTTCGAGAAGAAAAACGACAACACCAACTAATCCATCAACATAGTACGATTGACAACAATCTGCTCTCTACTCATTTGGATTTTCTTAAATTATGCGATAATTTATCCTTATACATTTGTTTAAACGATCCTGGATCAAACAAAGACGATGAACACCCGTTTTTCAAGGAAGGTATCCCAATAGCTTCTACACTCCAATTAAGCGAAACGGGAAGCATGAAAGTACATTTACATTGGCAAGATAAAAAGACAATCGAAATGGATCCATTTCCCTTTGAACATAACGTTCACCTTACCTTCCCATTAAAAAGGATCGCTAAACGTACAATTGCCGATATTGGTCTGTTAAAAGCATATAATCAAGCTCCATACGAAAACAAGACCGTTGTTCTAACGCCAATTTCCATTAATTCATAAGGGAAACCGTCAAATAAGCCATCCGTTCCGTTAAAGTGCACTACAAAAAGAGCATACTTCGAGTACGACAAGGCATTATACAGAGCTGTACTCTTTTAAAAAAACGGTCGTACAATATATGACGTTGGTGAAGAAAAATCACATTTTTTGATAGGGAAATGTGAAGGAAGTTAATTGCTTCATTTATCCGTTGCAAGTTAAACAGAACTGAAGTTTGTGTAATAAGGCTATTAGCCCTCTTTAAGCTGACTGGAAACGGAAGTCGACGGACTCCTGCGGAAATAGCACGCGTCCGAAGATCCCTGTAGCAAGTCAGATAAAGGAGCTACAAAAACTGAGTCCGTGCCCGCGGAAAGTCTGTCGGCTGTAATGCAAGTCAGCGACATCCGAATGCAAGCTTTCATGTTTAGTTCTATTTCATTAGTACGTATTTCTCGACTTAAAATACATCACCAACGTCGTTTGACAAAGAACCAAAAAGACGGCTATTGAATGTCCTCAATAGCCGTCTGATTATGTTACCCTTTTATAATTTGAGCAGGGCGAATATATTTAGAAATAATCCCGTGCTTAGGTGAGAAAATAAAGCTAATTATGAACGCAATACCCGTAGCAAACGCCATCGATCCGGAAATCGACGTATCAATCCATGCAGCGATATAATAACCGCCAACTGCAGACAATACACCAATTGTACCACTAATAAGTAGCATATGAATCAGCTTATCTGTCCATAAATAAGCAGCAGCTGCTGGTGTAATCAACATTGCCACGACCATAATTGCGCCTACTGCATCAAAGGAGGCTACTGTTGTAATCGAAACTAGACTCATGAAAAGGTAGTGCATAAGAACGACGGGAATCCCTAAGCTTGCCGCCAATGCCGGATCGAACGAAGTAATTTTCCACTCTTTATAAAACACAATAATGAAAAACAACACGATACACAATACAAGCGCTAGTAAAGCAGTTGCTTTAGGTACGTCACCAACGATAGGCAACGTTATTTTATCCCATGGAACAAAAGTAATTTCACCCATTAGCGTATGCTGTACATCTAGGTGTGCATTTCCTACTGAAGTTGCAATTAATATGACACCGATAGCAAATAATGTCGTAAAAACCACACCAATGGAAGCATCCTGCTGCACCCCTTGCGTATGCAACCATTGCACAAGAAGCGCTGTCACAAGCCCGGCTAAAATAGCTCCAACAAGCATATGCGTACCACTCAATTCACGCGTAATAATATAAGCGAGCACAATTCCTAATAAAACGGTATGACTAATTGCATCAGCCATCATCGCCATTTTACGTAATATTAAAAAAACACCAATTATTCCACAGGATAAACCAACTAATGATGCAGTCAATAAAATCCAAGCTGTATACGTCATCTGTTTTCCCCCTTAATCCCTTGGTTCATAGGGGACTTCACTAGTTCCTTCGCATATTCCTTTTCATGAAGCTTTTGCTGGATATACTGGATTAAAATTCCTTTTTCCTTTCCAAAAACAAGCGAAACAAAGAACACTACAGCTGCAACTAGAACGATAAAAGGACCGGTTGGCCAGCCACTTCCTAGCGCGCTTATTCCTGTCCCAATCGCTCCAGAGCCTCCGCCAAAAAAGGCCGATAAAAAAAGCATTGTTTTAAATGAATGTGTCCAATAACGAGCACTTACCGCCGGAATAATAATTAAGGCAGCAATTAAAATAACTCCAACCGCTTGTATGCCAATTACAATCGTCAATACGAGTAAAGCAGTATATAATCCGTCAAGCCCTTTCAGAGATAAGCCTAATCCTTTAGCAAATTGCGGATCAAACAAAAATATTTTCCATTCCTTAAATGCAATAATTGTGATTAAAATAACAATTAAACTTAAAAAAAGCATCATAAAAACATCCGATTTTACCATGGCTGCCGCTTGGCCTAAAATAAACCGATCGAGCCCGCTTTGATTTCCTGAAGCGGATCGACTTACAATTGTCAGCAGCATTATGCCAAACCCAAAGAAAACGGATAATACCATGCCCATCGCCGTATCCTCCGTAATGCGTGTGGAGGAACGTATCCATTGAATAAATAGAGCACCGATCAAAGCACTAACAGATGCACCTATCAAAATAACAAAGTAATTTTTTTCGCCTAAAAGGGCAAAGGAAACCAACACACCTGGTAGAGCAGCATGTGCGAGTGCATCGCTCATAAGACTTTGCCGCTTCCAATATGCCAAACAGCCGACAAGTCCAGCAGCTATCCCTAAGATCATCGTGCTTAATAGCACCCATTGCAAGTTACTGCTGGATAGAATGGACCACATCGCTGCTCTCCCCTTTCATCCAGCGCATGTTTCCACCATACGTTGCGGAAACATTATCTTTTGTGAACACTTTTTCTGTTTCCCCATGCTTAATAATCGTTTTATTTATAAGGAGTACGTGATCAAAGTAATCTTCAACAGATTGCAAGTCATGATGAACGACCATTACCGTTTTTCCAAGGTTCTTTAGCTCCTTCAAAATATCCATAATCGCTTGTTCTGTTGCAGCATCAACACCAACTAATGGTTCATCCATAAAATACAAGTCCGCATTTTGTACAAGCGCCCGGGCTAAGAAAACACGCTGCTGTTGTCCACCAGAGAGCTGGCTAATTTGTCGAAACGCATAATCAGCCATCCCCATTTTCTCTAACGATTCGTAAGCTTTCTTTTTATGGGAAGCAGTTGGCCATTTCAGCCATCCGATTTGTCCATACAATCCCATTAAAACAACATCCAATGCGTTCGTAGGAAAATCCCAATCAACGGAACCTCTTTGTGGAACGTAGCCGATTCGTTTCTTCGCCTTTTTAAAGCTTTTCCCGTAAAAAGAAACAGTCCCGGATAATGTCGGATGAAGATTTAAAATCGTTTTAATTAGCGTAGACTTCCCTGCACCGTTCGGCCCGACTATGCCCGTTAGCGATCCAGCCTGCACCTCAAAGTTTATATCGTGCAGCACGGTATTTTTCCGATAAGCTGCAGCTAAGTCTTTAACAGTTAAAACCGTTTCATTCATTTTACTCCCCGCTTCCACTTAATGCCTTAAAGATAGTATCTACATTATGACGATACATACCCAAATACGTTCCTTCAGCTGTACCAGCTTCCCCCATTGCATCGGAGTATAGCTCACCACCAAGCGCTAAATTAATTCCTTCGTTTTTCGCGCCTTCAAGGACAGCATTTATTGATTTTTCATTAATACTGCTTTCCATAAATACAGCTGGTACTTTATATTCCTTTATAATATTAATTGTTTCCTGAATGTCAGAAACTCCTATTTCTGCTTCGGTGCTTAACCCTTGCAAGCCTACTACTTCTATATCATGCATCCTTCCAAAATATCCAAACGCATCGTGTGCAGTAACGAGAACCCTTTGCTCCTCAGGAATATTTGCAAGTTTTTCTGCATCTGCTTTTAATTGCTCCATCTCAGAAAAGTACGCTTGTTTATTTTCCTCAAAATATGCTGCGTCACTTGGTGCATACGCTTTTAATTCTTCAACAGCTGCGTCCAGCGCCTGTTGCCATAAATCGATATCAAACCAAATATGCGGATCAATTGCACCTTCCTCGTCTTCCAAAAGATCCTCTTCCGCAATCGTTTCCCCAATAGCAAGCACAGGCTTTGACTTCTCCATTTCATTAAAAATATCAACCATATTTGCTTCCAAATATAATCCGTTGTAAAACGCAATATCGGCTTTGTCTATTTTTTCAATATCTCCATGTGTTGCATTGTACAAGTGTGGATCAACAGACGGGCCCATTAAACTATTTACTTCAACACGATCTCCGCCTATAACCGACAATGGCTCACCAATCTGAGAAATCGTTGTAATTATACTTATTTTATCATCACCAGAACCCTCTGATGTTTCCTCTGATTTATTACATGCAGCTAAAACCAATAACGTGCTAAAAATGAATAAAACTCCGACTGATTTCCAAAACCTCTTCATTTGTTGGCTTTCCCCTTCCATTTTTCCCTAGGTAAACTTATTTTATATTATAAACTTACTTGGTCATTAACAAAATGTCAATAACTTTTTTCCTTTTTTTTAAACTTTAATCTAATTGCCTACATTCATTTGTATTTATGCATCCGTCGGCAAATTTTAGTGTAACTTATTTTATTATCGTACCCCACAAAGGGCTACTCGAATCCAACCTACTTTTTAAATACAACGATCATTCCTTAAATAAAGAGCAAAATAAAAAACTCATCTGTATTTTAAACAAAATGAGTTTTTTATCCTATGTTTTATTCATATTTAACACAGCAAAGATTTTTCTTTCATAGTTATCCGTTCGATTTTTTCAACTGATGCTGTAAGGTTTCTAGTGCTTCATTTAAGTCAGCGGCCATCTTTTCCAACCGTTCTTTTTTCGGCAATTCATTTGCAGCATAAATTGGTTCCCCATAAATAATTTTTGGCTTAATACGCTTAAATAATTCACTAAAATTATTCGGACCGACATATGCAACAGGAATAAGCGGCACTTTCGCAGTACTAGCAATTGTAACGGCACCCCTCTTTAAAGGAACCTCTTCACTTGTTCTCGTTCCACTAGGAAATATACCGACGACTTCCCCTTCCTTCAATAATTTTCGCGGAATTTTTATCGTGCTTGGACCCGGATTTTCCCGATCAACCGGAAAAGCATGGAGGCTATTCATCAACCATCTTAACAACCGATTTTCGAACAATTCCTTTTTCGCCATATAATGAATTTTTATTGGTAATAACGACACGCCTAACCACAATATATCGACCCACCCTGTATGAGTACATGCGATTACATACCCACCAGAGGAAGGGATGTTTTCCTTTTGGTACATTTTTATTCTGCCAAATAAACTTAAAAAGCCTTTTAATAAATAACCTGCAAAATAGTACATTCAATCACCTTCTGCTACTTAATTAAATACTATATGTATTCTACCACAACATCCTATTACCTGGTACGATCGCTTACGTTTGCTTTTATTTGTAACAGCTTATAATACCCAATAATTATAGATGAAACGCCAATCGCAAAAAGGATACCTCCACCAACTAAAAAAGAGTACATATATGTGCTAATCCTTGATTCATATATGCTTGAATCCGACATGCCACCTTGACTAATTAACCACTGCTCTGCAAGTGACGTTCCAAAGCTTGCACTAAAAAACAATGCTATAAAACCGATTAGCGCTAACAAACTACCCACAGCCATAAGTCCTCTTTCTGCATCTGTATTCATATATATTAGTTAACCCCCTCCAATATTATTTTATCATATAGCTCTATATAAAAAGATGTCGATAAGTAAACGTAAAATGCCCTCCAAATATTGTAACACATGCTTACACGTCACGTGGCTAAACTACTTACAGGAGGTGATCTCGAATGGATGCAAAAATTAAAGTAAAGGACAACGGTCCATACCAAGTTTCTGGATCGTTTGATATGGTAGATGCAGAAGGAAATGCTTTCAAAAGCGAACGCACCGTATCCTTATGTCGGTGCGGCTACTCTGACGATAAGCCTTACTGTGATGGAACACATGAAGAGATTGAGTTCAAAAGCGCCCCACGAGCAAAGGATGTAATGGTGGAAGTATAACCCCATTTTCGACTATGATGGGATCCACTTGCAAAGGGTTAGGGCATAATTAAAAGCATTCAACTCAAATATGGGTAAGATATTATTGTTTAGGCCCGGAAATATACAATTACTCGTGCGGCCCTTTGCACGTAGAAAACAAAGTATATTTCCGGAGCGTGTACATACAAGAAAAAAATTAAACGCACATTTTTCCCTTACACCTACTTACGCTATACTTATTACTAGCGTACGATTTATAAAAAGGAGGCATACAATGAAACATATTACTGTTTTTTGCGGTTCAAGCATTGGCGCTTCTCCACTTTACAAGGAAGGGGCTATTGCACTAGGGAAAGAGCTTGCAAAGCGGGATATTACCCTCGTTTATGGTGGGGCAAGCGTAGGATTAATGGGTACGGTAGCAGACACAGTTCTTGAAGAAGGCGGTAAAGCGATTGGTGTAATTCCTAAAATGCTCGAAGAAAGAGAAATCTCAAATTCAAATCTAACTGAATTACATATCGTTGACTCTATGCATACTCGAAAAGCAAAAATGGCTGACCTTGCCGATGGTTTTATTGCGTTACCTGGTGGTGCTGGTACACTGGAGGAGTTTGCTGAAATCTTTACGTGGGCCCAGCTAGGTGTGCACCAAAAACCAATTGGCCTACTTAATATTAATCATTTTTTCAACCCATTAATCGCTTTTTTTGACCAAATGCTAAGGGAAAAATTTCTACAGAAAAAACACCGGCATCTTGCATTGGTTGAAGAGAAGGCCGATCAGTTAATCGATCAATTCTATTCTTACAAAGCACCGGATATTAAAACGTATATAAACGAAGAGCAAATTTAACTCACTCTTCGTTTAAAATCGTTATTGTGAAGATATAATTGTTGCGGGCGGGGTTACCTTCTTTATAAATAGGGCAAGTACTAACGCCACAATAGCCGATAATGTCGCGACAAAGAACGCCAGATTTATGCCTTCCAGCATCGCCATATCCATAAGCTGCTTTTGCAGCTCTGGTGTCACTACCTGCCCAGCCTCGGCAGCTTCTTTTACAAACGTCGCTCCCGCTGTTTCCATTCGTTTCGTCATAACAGTTAAAAGCAACGCTGTACCAATCGCCCCGGATACTTGCTGCAACGTATTATTCATTGCCGTTCCATGTGGGTTAGCCTCCATTGGCAATTGATTTAACCCATTTGTCATTACTGGCATCATAACGAGTGCCATTCCAAACATTCGAGCCGTATAAATCATCATAATATAGTAGTATCCGTCGTTCATCGACAATCTGCTTAATAAGTACGTCGTAACAATCGAAATAATTAGACCAATGATCGCCATAACGCGTGCTCCATATTTATCAAACAAACGACCGGTAATAGGCGACATTAATCCCATTAGTATTGCACCTGGAAGCATAAGCAATCCGGAATGAAAAGGGGATATTTCCCGCACAGTTTGAACATACAATGGCGTTAAAATCATCCCAGAAAACATCGCAATCGACAACGTTATCGATATCGCTGAAGATAAAGCAAACATCGGATATTTATAAATTCTAAAATCAAGAAAGGGCTCCTCCATCTTCATCTGTCTACCTACAAATGTTAAGAGCGCAATTGCTCCTATTCCAATCGTGCCATATACGTGTGGAGCACCCCAGCCATCATCTCCTGCAGCACTGAATCCAAACAGCAAGCCGCCAAAACCAACGCTGGACAAGATAACTGAAATAACATCGAGCTTTACGTCTTTGTTCGGAGTTATATTTTTCAATTTAAAAAAGGCATAAACTAACGTAAACAAAGCAAAAGGCAATACAATTACAAATAACATGCGCCATGAATGATGTTCAACGACCCAACCAGAAAGTGTCGGACCAATTGCAGGCGCTGTAAACATAACAAGGCCAAATATTCCCATAGCAGCCCCACGCCTCTCAACAGGAAATGCAGTTAACATAACATTCATTAATAACGGCATCATCATCGCTGATCCACACGCTTGTAACATACGCGCAATAACAAGTATGCTAAAAGTCGGTGCTACAATCGCGAAGGCAGTGCCAAGCGCAAAGAAACCCATAGCAAGTATATATATTCTCCGATTCGTATACTTTTGAATGAAAAAAGCACTTGCCGGAATTAATATTCCATTTACAAGCATATAACCTGTCGTAATCCATTGTACGATCGAAGGCTTAACTTGAAATTCTACCATAATCGTTGGCAGTGCAATATTTAACAACGTATTATTTAATAGGGAGGCGAATGCCCCAATAAATAGGATGGCAATCATGCCATATGGGGGGTTTTCATGCATTTTTTTTATATCCATTGTGTCACAATCGCTCCTATTCTTGTTTTTCTTCCATTAACACATTTTATACTCAGGGTACAATAAAAGCAACCTTACACATCTATATGCATATTCTCATTGATTTATCCATGTTTATAAGCTAGTATATTTTATACCAACAGTTCAAAAGGTGGTTGTATGGACAAAAAGAAACGGCAAGTAATTGAAACGGCTTTATCCCTTTTTTCAAAGGAAGGATTTGCTGCTATATCGATCCAAGACATTATTACCGAAGCAAACATATCGAAAGGGACATTTTATAATTATTTTTCCTCTAAAAGCGCTTTTTTAATAGCAATCATGGAATATGTAAACGAAGAATTGATCTTGCACAGGCGGGCATTGCAACTGGAAGGCACAGCTTCAAACAAGGAGATATTTGCTAAGCAAATAATGATACGATTGGAATTAAACACAAAGCACAACATTATCCCTATTTTTGAAGCCGCCTTACATTCCAATGACCGCACATTAAAGAAATTCATTCAAGAAAAGCACTTGGAGGAATTAGATTGGATTGCACAACGACTCCTCGACATATACGGAGAAAGAGCTGCACCATACACGATCGATTGTGCCATCATTATGCTCGGTATTATCCAGCATATGAATCACTATTGGAATGCGAACTGTAAAGGAGATATTAACATTGAGGCATTAATTTATTACACAGTCCGCAGAACGGACCGTTTAATGGCGGATAAAATCGATTCAAAGGATGCCTTTATTTGCAGATTTGTGAACGAACGAACGAATAAACAACAAAGAATAACAAAACACGACATTGTTAGCAAAATCGAAGCATTGCATACGGCCATTTGTGAAGAAGAACAAGAAATAAAGTCTCTTATTTCCTTTTTAAAAGAAGAATTTAACGAGCAACATCCTCGCTATTTTTTAATTAAACCAATCGTTCAATCGTTTGAATCAACCTTTAAAAATACGCCTTATGTTTTACTTGCAAATGAAATTGCGCAGTTAATTAGTACTTATATTGGGGGAAAACTTGACGATGAACTGCATTGTCTTTATTAAGTTATCCATAGCAGTTCATCAATATCGCTTTTATTTTGGGAGAGACACGATAAAGGTTGATCCTTTCCCTTTTTCACTCGTTACTTCAATCGTTCCGGCGTGTAGTTCAATAATCTTTTTCGTAATCGCTAGTCCTAATCCTGCACTTGCTTCCGTTCGTTTTCGAGATCTATCGACTTTATAAAAACGATCAAAAATATACGGCATGTCTGCAGCATCGATTCCTACACCCGTATCTTCAATGAAAACATTAACGGTACCGCTTAACACTTCCAACCGAATTGTAATATTGCCTCCTTTTGGCGTATAATGAATCGCATTTGTTATCAAATTCAGCCATACTTGATAAAGTAGTTTTTTATCTGCTTGAATGATTGCTGAAGGGGTATCCACTATTATTGCTATTTCCTTGTCTCTTTGCTGCCATTCCGTTGTAGCAACAACCTCTTTTAATTGGTCTGACAAATCAAACGTAGTTTTTGCTTGCGCTTCAACACGTTCCAAAAAAGACAATGTTAATAACTGCCTACTTAACAAGGATAATCTTCTGCTTTCCTTTTCGATAATCTTACTGTACCGTTGCCGCTCCGCATCCGATAACCCTTCCTCTTGTAACGCTTGAGAAAAGCCTTGTATCGATGTTAATGGAGACTGAATTTCATGAGAAACATTGGAAACAAACTCCTGTCTCTTTTCTTCCATCCGACTCAAGCTATTGCTCATACGAGAAAAATCATTTGCCAATCTACCAATTTCATCTCTACGTTTGGTTGTTAACTTAATATGGTAATTACCAGCCGCTATTTTGCGTGTTGCTTTTGTGAGCTTACGTATCGGAGTTACAATATATCTGGTACTCCATAGAACGAACAAAAAGCTGAAAAACAGCAAGAGTAAAAGCAACACAGTTAAAAACTCCCGCATCTCGCCAAACTGCTGCAACGTATTCGGTCGTACAAACAACGCATATGCTTCTCCTTCAACTTTCACAGGAACGCCGACCGTATTTTTTAACTCATTATCAAAAAATCCCGTGACGAATAACTGCCAAGGAAACGTTGCAATTCCATGGTACACATTACCACTAAGCACGGTATCAATTTGGGCATCCTTCAAATCATACGTACGAAACGGTTTACCAAACGTTTGATGATCACCATCCTCATGAACAAGATAAAATTGGTAGCCAAGATCTGTCATCGCATGCAAATAAGATGCGAATTTATCACGGCCACTTTCCTCCATAACCTGCGCAATACTTTGAGCAATTTCAGTTACTTTTTGATCGTTCTTTGGCTTGACCGCTTGTTGATAATACATATTAGCAGCGATAAAAGCCATTAACGCACTCGCAATCATAATCCCCATTGTCGTAATAAAAACCCGTACATATAATGTGCGCAATTGAACTTCCTCCCTTCAGCTTGAACGACACTAATATTTACATTTGCTCTACTCTTCAAGCTTATACCCTAGTCCACGAATTGTTCGAATAGAAAAACCTGCTAAATCACCATTAAATCGTTCCCGCAACCGCTTCACATGCACATCTACTGTACGATCGTTTCCATCGTAATCATAGCCCCAAACAAGCTCAATTAACTGCTCTCTTGAAAATGTACGCCCTGGATAGCTTGCAAATTGAGCAAGCAACTCAAATTCCTTCATAGGAAGTACGAGACGTTTCCCTAAAAGATCAATTTCATAATTATTTCTATCAATAACTAAATTACCGATATGAATGCTTTCCTCATTGACCATTTGAAATCTCCGAAGTAACGCTTTTACACGAAATAGTATTTCTTGCGGCTCAAAAGGCTTAATAACATAATCATCGGTTCCTGCAGCATATGCTTTCTCTTTATCCGTAATTTCTCCTTTTGCTGTAAGCATTAAGATCGGAATATCATAATAGGAGCGAATTTGCTCACATAGCTCATACCCATCCATATTCGGCATCATAATATCAACAATGGCAAGTTGAATCGTATTGATCTCCAGCTTTTCTAAAGCCTCTTTACCATCAGCCGCCTCCACGAAATGATAGCCTTCTCTTTTTAAATAAAACCCTACCAATTCTCGAATATTCGGATCATCGTCAACGACTAAAATTGAATGCATTTCTCAAAACTCCTTTTTTTTAGGATATAGACGCTCCTGTTGTATATTTTTTTCAAAAAAACTGCTCTCCATAATAGAGAACAGTCCTTTTCGTACAAGAAATTATGTAAAAGCAGTTGTACAACTACGAACGACTCCTGTTGACATTCGTTTTATTGTACGCCATACTTTCACACGGTCGTCCAGACCGATTTTCATTGGTACATATTATTCTTTTATCCCTAACAAATCATCAATAACGTGGGCAATTTGATCGGCATATTTTTTACACGCTTCTTCCGTTGGTGCTTCTACCATTACTCGCACGAGTGGCTCCGTTCCCGAAGGACGAACTAGAACTCTCCCCTGGTCGCCAAGTTCTTTTTCTACCTTGTCCACCTCATCCAAAATCTTCGGATTGCTTAAAGCGCGTTGCTTATCAATAACACGAACATTTTTCAGCACTTGCGGAAATACAGTCATCTCTGAGGCTAATTCCGATAAAGGCTTGCCCGTTTCTTTCATAATGTTAACGAGCTGCAATGCTGAGAGCATCCCATCTCCACTCGTACTATGATCAAGAAAGATGATATGACCCGATTGTTCTCCCCCAAGGTTATACCCTTCTTCACGCATCGCTTCCATTACATAACGATCTCCTACAGCTGTTTTCACACTTTTAATTGAATTGTTTTCTAAAGCTTTATAAAACCCTAGATTACTCATAACCGTCGACACAATCGTCCCTTGCTTTAAGAAGCCTTTTTCATGCATATACTTTGCACAAATGAACATAATTTGATCCCCGTCAACAATTGATCCTTTTTCATCGACAGCGATAAGGCGATCACCATCTCCGTCAAATGCTAGACCGATATCCGCTTTCTTATCCAGAACAAACGCTTGCAATGTTTCTGGATGCGTTGACCCGAAACCATCATTAATATTTACGCCATCTGGAGACGAGCCTATTGTATCTATTTCCGCTTCCAAATCAGCAAATAAATGCGTCGCTAAGCTAGAGGTAGCCCCGTGCGCACAATCAAGTGCAATGTGTAGCCCATCAAAATCATTGTCAACCGTCTCTTTCAAGAAGGAAAGATATTTTTGACCTCCTTCAAAATAATCATTAACGACACCAACATGAGCCCCGACTGGACGTGGCAAATCGTCTGTACTATCCATTAACCGTTCTATTTCATTTTCTTGCTCATCTGTTAACTTAAATCCATCTGAACCGAATATTTTAATCCCGTTATCCTCTACTGGATTGTGGGATGCAGAAATCATAATACCCATTTCTGCGCTATTCGCCTTCGTCAAATAAGCAACCCCAGGTGTCGAAATTATGCCTAATCGCATTACTTCTCCTCCAATAGAAAGCAAGCCAGCAACAAGGGCATTTTCGAGCATTTGTCCCGATATCCGTGTATCACGACCAATTAAAACCTTTGGTCTTTCTACTCCTTTTGTCAACACGTAGCCGCCAACACGACCTACTTTAAACGCTAACTCTGGCGTTAATTCTTCATTTGCAATTCCTCGAATACCGTCTGTACCAAAATATTTACCCACACTATATCTCCCCTTTATTTCATATGTAACATAAGAGCGATTATTCAACGCTGTCTGAGATTTAACTTTAATGTCATTCTCCTATTTCACTTCAATCGTTACTTCTTCATATTCGCCTTGATAAGTTACTTGTTCTGGTCCATTAATCAACACAGGGACTTGGTGCTCTCCAACACCTAGTCCACTTGTGTTAATTGATACGAGAATGTCCTCTGCTTTAATGTCTCTAACGTTTTTTTCATTACCGACAGCAATAACGCTCATAATTGGGTTATTTGGTTCTATAAAAGCAACATTTTCTTCTTCGGTACCATCGATATGAATGGATACATCAGTAAGTTCTTTTGTTTGTTCAATTTCAATTTCTACTTCAATCTCATCTACAGACGCAATAACATTTTTCCCTAAACTTAGCGGCACTTTTATCGTACCAGACTCTTTGATATTAGAAAGATCAATCGCCTCAGTTGATACTCGCTCAATATCTTTTAATACATCCGATGTCGAAAAGATCTCTAATTCCTCTAGTTCTGCTTTAATTGAAGTAAGCTCATACCCTTCAGGCAACTCATTTTTCGTAGGCACATCTAGAGGCACAATTTTACTAGGGTTGTCTACACTTAACGAAAGCACTGTATTTTCTGGCTCAACTCGGACATTAAGTTCATTTCCTTGACTGTCGTACACATTTATTGGCAACTCTCGGCTGTTTATAGATTCCGTTAAGCCCGATACATCCACAAAGACTTTAACCATTGCGATTTGGTCTATAATATTTTTGGAGCTAATAATCGTAACCGTATCTGGGCTGATCGTCGGCTTTCCAAGCTCATACCCGACCGGAAGCTGATCCTCATTTAATAAATCAATAGTAATTGCAAATTCTTTTGATGAACGCTCTTCAATTACAACATCAATTGTCTTTGGTTCAATATAAACCGATAGATCATTCGGTAAATTTGCATACTCTATTTCAACGGTATGTTCCCCTTCACCAAGATCTTGTAAATCAACAAATACAGAAAAGTTCCGTTGTCTTACCGTTGGTGTTAGCACACTATTGGCACCTTCCAACGTTACCAAAACGAACTCAGGAACTCCGCTTACGACATATCGATCCGCATCAATCTTAATTTCCACAGGAACATCGTCTAATGTTTGAGTATCTTGTGAGACACCTGGAAAAATTCTGGAATCATCCTTTGAATCATCGATTTCAATACTAACAAAAACATACAATGAAATTGCAAAAGCTAAGGAAACAATACGGACAAACCATTTGCTTTTAAACCAATTATCCATTATTTTTCCCCTCCTCTGTTGCGAGCCTTCGATTCAGAGGTTTTTAGGTTTTGCGATAAATTACTGAGCAACACTTTTCGTAGCTCTTCTTCTGTTAACTCTCTACGCATTTCTCCATTTTTTGTACACGCGATATTACCTGTTTCCTCAGAAACGACAATCGTTAGTGCATCTGTAACCTCACTTATGCCCATCGCCGCTCGGTGTCTAGTGCCCAGCTCCTTAGAAATAAAAGCATTTTCCGATAGTGGCAAATAACAAGCCGCTGCAACGATCGTTTCCCCCTTAATGATAACTGCTCCATCATGCAAAGGAGTGTTCGGTGTAAAAATATTAGTTAATAATTGATGCGTCAAATGGCCATTAATATGAATGCCTGTTTCTGCATAGTCGCCTATACCGGTTTCACGTTCAATTGTTATTAAAGCACCAATCCGCCTTTTGGCCATATATGTACAGGAGCTAACAATAGAATCGATCATCTTCTCCAAAAGCTCTTCCTCTGATTTGCTGCTCCTTGTAAATATGCTCCCTCTACCTAATTGTTCGAGTGCCCTTCTAAGCTCAGGCTGAAACAAAATAATAATTACGAGAAAGCCCCATAAAATCGCTTGGTTCGTTATCCACTGAATTGTTTGTAAATCAAATAAGATACTAAGCAACCAAACGACAATTACAACAAATATACCTTTTAGCAATTGAATTGCTTTCGTACCACGAATGATCATAATTAATTTATATAAAACATACCAGACGAGAGCTATATCTACGCCTATTCGTAACCAATTAAATAAATCAAATCCCCCATCAAGCATGTTTTCACACCCTTACCCTTTAAAGTTCTAACCTGTATATTCGGTATTATACCATAATCGACCGGTATTTAAAGCGCTTGAAAGCTTCAGCTCTAAATGTCCACTGCCAGCATACCGAATCCGTTTACAAAAAGCAATGAGGCTGGAACAAACGTATGCCATCTAGTAAAAGCCGAAAAACAATTAGAAGTACACTATTACCCGCTACGGAAATGTCCTTCACTTTCACAAGTGAGACAAAAATGTGACACCGGTTCATGTGAGCATGCACAGTGTTTTTTGTCGCAAACGGATAACAGTCCTCCAACAGAAACAAAGACCGCTTATGGAGCAAAACATCGCAAAGAGAAATACGCTCTTTGTTTCAATAAGGATCCGTATAGCTAATCTCATTCATTATTTGGATTTTTAATTTAGCAACTTCGTTATGTTCCATCCTCATTTAATTCAATCAAGTAAGACTCTATTTTAACTTTTCCCCAAAAAGAGAGCCCATTAATGCAACAGCCACGGAAGCTGTCTTGTTTTTTTCATCTAAAATCGGATTAACCTCTACAAATTCCGCAGACGTAATAATTTCAGATTCATGAAGCATTTCCATTGCCAAGTGACTTTCACGATAGGAAATACCGCCTAATACGGGCGTACCTACACCCGGGACCTCTGTTGGGTCTAATCCATCTAAATCCAAACTTAAATGGACACCATCCGTTCTCTCTTTTAAATAAGATATCGCTTCTTCCATCACTTTTGGCATTCCTACTCGGTCAATTTCGTGCATTGTATATACTTGTAGATTAAGCTTTGCAATAAGCTCCTTTTCACCAGGATCAAGATCTCTTGCACCAATCACAATTACATTTTCTGGTTTAACCTTTGGAAAATAACCGAGAATGTTTGTTAGACTTTCATTTCCAATCCCGAGATTAACAGCTAGCGGCATTCCGTGAATATTCCCTGATGGAGATGTTTCCTCGGAATTCAAATCTCCATGAGCGTCATACCAAATAACACCTAAATTGTCATAATGCTTGGCAACCCCGGCAAGAGTTCCAATAGCTATACTATGATCGCCTCCTAATACGAGCGGGAACTTCCCTTCTTTGATTTGAGCATCAACCAATTGTGCCAATCGTTCATTCGCCTCTGCAATTTGCTTTAAATTTCGCAAATTCCCTTCTCTTGCATCATGCGCTTTATCTGGACGCGATATCGCTATATCTCCTAAATCATCTACACTATAATTTAACTTTTCTAATCTATCTACAACCCCTGCATAACGAATCGCACTAGGGCCCATGTCAACACCTCGGCGACTTTGCCCTAAATCCATTGGTACACCAATAATCGAAATATTATTTTTCATGACGTATGCCTCCCTCTTTTTTATTTTACCCAAAAAAAGAGCAATGACTCAACCCGACACAATAATGTATATTTATACACTTATGCAATTAGAAAAACCCACACCTTCCTACGGTATGGGTTAAGGATGTAATTACGAATTAAATTATCTGAGCACCCTTTGGATAAGGTTTAAGTGCTAGCGGGCGGATACCAAACTGTTCCCATGCATGCATTAATGCATTCGACGCTTGGCTTGAAGCTACAAAGGCAATTCCACAGTCGCCACCTCCAGCTCCAGATAGCTTACCAGCCCCTCCATGCTGTGCTGCCAATTCACTTAGTTTTTTTAGTTGGTTCGTCTCAATCGCTACCTGAGCTGCATCACCAACTGCTGCCAATGCTAATCTATTTTTATGAATGCCTTCCATAAAAAGCGGAATATTATTTTCAATTATTCCGTTCAAAAACATATTAACTGCCGTTTCACTCGAGTGAAGAAAGCGTTCATATGAAGCTTTGTCCGTCTTTTTGAGTTGTAATATTCGATTAACGAGCTTAGCTGTGGAGGCAGGCTTACCCGTCCAACCAATACACATGCGAATCGTGCTTGGCAATTGTAATCGTTTAATAGAAAAATAAGTCCACTCCTTATTCACTAACGATTGCACACTTGAAGCCTGTTTATATTGTGCTATTAACCACTCCGCTTGAAAGGAAGCATATTGTAATAAGCCACCATAAGCAGATGCAGCAATATCTGCTCCAGAGCCGTTTCCTTGCGTTTTCACATGTGCGATAGCTGCAAGCTTAAAAACGAGCTGTTCTGGCGGAGGTGCCGGTAAATATTTATTTAAAACAGCAGATACAACCGCCGTAACGACAGCCGCACTCGAACCGAGACCATATTTCACTCCAGTCGCATCATCCAATTCGCTTTTAATTGACAAAGAAAAGGACTCCGGCTTGATATTACTTTCATAAAGATAGTCCAATACTGTTTGCAACGCTGCCGCAACAAAACGAATCCGTTCATCATTTGAACGGATCTCCAGTGCATTATATTGATAACTCCAGCTTACTTGGTTGATCCCGAAGTTTTCCAATGTTAGCTGATTATCGCTATTGGCATCGATCGTTGCATAAACAAAGCGGTTTACCGCAGTTACTACCAATTGATGATGCGGTTCTAAAACTGCAAATTCACCAGCTACCATTAGTTTCCCAGGTACTTTTACCGTTATTGATCTCTGAGACAACATGTCCAACCCCTATATATAGGATATTCCATTTCCTGCACGACTTAGTATAACGTCCGATACTCCAGGTGCTTCTTGCAATGTTTTTTCAACAATTGCTTCATGCTCCGGTAGATAAAGTACTTTTACATTCGGACCGGCATCGATCGTGAAAAATACCGGAATACCGGTAGCGCGCATCGTTTGAACGGTTTGCATAACAGCCATCGTCGTGTCGTGCCAATACGTAAATGGAGGGTTCGCACCTAAAGTCGTTGCATGCATTTTTAAACAATTTGCTTCCGCGATTTGACCTACCTTTTCAAAGTCCCGATCCATTATTCCTGCTTTTATTTCCGTTAAATCGTCTGGTATATGATTTAGCCAACCTTGATAAAATACAGACGTATCCACCGTCCGTTTCATTCCAGCTCGGCTCGATATATCCTTCTTTTCCGCTGACAAAACAACCGCCGCCACACGAACATCCCAATAATTAGCAGGTACGATCGGTACGGCATACGAATCAGATCCATCTAGCTTTTTCCCTTTTTCCCATTCGGCAAAGCCTCCATAAATCGAACGACAAGCCGAACCAGAACCTTGCCGTGTCAACATCGAAAGCTCTTGGTCAGTTATATCTAAGCCAAGCGCACGTGTTGCTGCAGCCGCCAAAGCCGCAAATCCCGATGCAGACGAAGCAAAGCCTGCCGCTGTAGGGACTGCATTTATAGAATAAACGTCTGCAAATATATTTTCTTTTCCCGCATACCGGCGAATAATATCTAAATAACGCGAAACACGCTCATAAGCTTCACCAGAAACAACTTGTTCATCTAAAACAAAAGTATCTTCAGTGGCATCCTCGTTAAAAGTAACAGTCGTTGTTGTGTAAAAGCCATCCAAGGTTAAAGATAAACTATTATTCGTTGGTAAAATCTTTTCCTCGTCTCGTTTACCCCAATACTTAATCAACGCTATGTTCGTATGGGCTCTCGCTGTAGCCTTCATGACTTGTCTCCTTTTAGCATATTTATCTGTATAATTATAAGCTTTTGCCTATTCGCACGTCTGCTCGTCTCTGTGACGAAGCACAAAAGACCAAACAGCATGAGCTCCAAACCGCTTCAATTTCTCTTTTAATTGGTGGGAGTGCACTTCATTACGAGCTAATGCAATGATACAGCCTCCATTTCCACCACCTGTTAGCTTCGCCCCCAATGCACCTTCTTGCAGTGCATAATAAATTAACCGGTTTAGACCAGCATCACTAATTCCGAGAGACTCCAGCTCTTTTTGCGCCTCCGTTAGAAGTTGTCCTAGCAAATGCTTGCTCGCCTTTTCCAAAGCTTCTCTCACTTGATAGGTAATTTCCCCAATACGCTCTATTTTCGAATGGATTCTTTTCGGTGCAGACTTCAATAAACTTGTTACCGACTCGATAGCTGTACGCGTATCTGCCATTCGTCCTGAATCGGCTACAATAAAATAAAGATCCTCTTTCGGTTTAATAAAATCAACAGTACCCTCGCGTTCAAACCAAATTGGACAGTCCGATGTAATCGTTAAAGGATCAATACCACTCGGCGCACCGTGCGCGTGTGTTTCGGCAATGTTTGCTAAGCTGAGCAGCTGTTCCTTCGTATACTTTGTATCTGTATACGTAAAAAGCGACTTAATCACAGCAATAGCGACCGATGCACTCGATCCTAGTCCCTTTCCTGGAGGAATCGAAGACTTAATACGAATTAATAAATCTTTACATGGCTTATTCAAAAACTCCAACGTGCCCTTTATACAGCTCACAATCCCCGCTAATGCTGGGGGAGCAGAGTCAATCGGCCCGTGATAAAAACTACTATCTATTGTAACTGTACCAATTACGTGTTCAACTACGGATTCAACACCAACTAATGGAAATGGAATAGCAATGGCCGGTTGTCCGTGTACAACCGCATGCTCTCCAACTAAAATCAACTTACTATGAGCTACACCAGTAGCTATTTTATCCGTAGTTGTTACTTTTTCAGCGGTCATCTTTATACGTTTCCATAATTTCTTCAGCTTTTCCAACACGGATTTCCTTTAATTGAACTAACTTCTCAGCCACGATATCAATCATCTCCCCGGTAGCTCCTGCCGCTATTGCAACAGAACGTGAATGTAACGCCATATGACCTTTTTGAATTCCATCCGTCACCAAGGCCTTCAAAGCACCTAAATTTTGTGCAAGTCCTACAGCAACCATGATTTGAGCTAACTCACTTGCCGATGGATTTCCTAAAATATCGAGCGCCAATTTTGCCATTGGGTGTACGCGTGTTGCACCACCGACAGTTCCGATTGACATAGGCAGCTCTAATTCGCCTACTAAGTTCCCTTCGCCGTCTACAGTCCATGAAGTCATTGATCCATAATGCCCATCTCTCGCTGCATAAGCATGCGCCCCTGCTTCGACAGCTCTCCAATCATTGCCCGTAGCAATTACAATTGGGTCGATCCCATTCATAATACCTTTATTATGTGTTACTGCTCGATACGGATCGGAAGCAGCAAACTCGTATGCATGAACTACTCCATCACGTACTTCTTCGCCAGAAAAGCCTTCCGACTTCAACAATTTTGGTGGAATTACACATTTCGCATGCGCGAGGCAGCGGTCTGCATAATTAGAGAGTATGCGTAAATATACCTTGCCGTTCGTAAGCTCCTCTACAGTAGGTGCTAAAGCTTCCACCATTGTATTAATGATATTAGCGCCCATTGCATCACAAGTATCTACATATAAATGTACGACAAGCATCTGTGAATATGCCGAAGATGCATCTTCATTTAATATACGAACATCAAGCCCTTCTGCTCCTCCACCTCTAGCAACCATACTCGGGTATGCAGCATTCGCAGCCTGTATTAACGATTCCTTTGCTTCTAATACAGCTCGTTTTGCTGCGTAAATATCTTCACAGCCGACCACTTGAATTTGTCCAATCATAATACGTTCCGTCGCTTCTGTTTGAAACCCGCCGGCACCCCTTACTATTTTTGCAATATAACTGGCAGAAGCAACTACAGATGCTTCTTCAATCGCCATCGGGACCGCATATTCCTGCCCATTAATTAAGAAATTCAACCCAAGTCCTAATGGAAGTGGGAACGTACCTATTACATTCTCTATCATTTTATCAGCCGTTTCCGTTTTTAAAGGTTGCTCTGAAAACAACTGACTTCTATCCGTTATGTTATACAATTTTGCAATAATTTCTCTTCTTTCTTCAACAGTCATGTTGTAGAATCCAGGAATCCTGGAGGTTTCCATTCCACTCACCCTTTTACAGTTGCATCTTTAATTATAAAACGGTTCATACCTTTGTCTATTATACATAGACACAAGCAAATTAAAAAACAATTTATAAACAAATAAGACAATCCTATTTAATTTAAGAATAACTACTCTCCGCAAAATCAACAAAAACATGAATAAATCATTTAACAACTATATGCTACCTTCTTATTATACAACAGAAGCCGATTATCTTTTAGTATAAAATTCTTTATATGAAAAACGTTTTAATAAAAATAACTGTATCCATTATGTTAAAAAAAACCTTAAAATGCAAATAAACAAGGTCATATATAATGACCTTGTTTAGAATAATTAGTGTTTGTATCACATTATGCATTTGTTAAAATACTTCAATATAAACTCAATAATAAGAATGTTATGGCTGGGCTACTAGGATTCGAACCTAGGAATGACGGGACCAAAACCCGTTGCCTTACCGCTTGGCTATAGCCCAAAACAACAAATGGTGGAGGGGGGCAGATTCGAACTGCCGAACCCGATGGGAGCGGATTTACAGTCCGCCGCGTTTAGCCACTTCGCTACCCCTCCGTATTGTAAACGAGTTCCGTTTAAATTATACAAAAAAATATAGTTTCTAAAATGGTGCCGGCCAGAGGACTTGAACCCCCAACCTACTGATTACAAGTCAGTTGCTCTACCAATTGAGCTAGGCCGGCATTAAAAATATTTTGTTTTTCTTCAAAAAACAACAGCTACTATTTCTGACCCTACATTTTCTAAATTACTTAATAACGTTTTGCGCCATGTGGTTACTCTAGGCTATTTAATAGATGGCTTTCGTGTCGTTTGCGCAATACACTAAGAATAAAAAGTGAATTATATCGCTGACCGAAACCTCTGCAATTCATATACAAAATGGATGTTTTTATAAAGAGCTTAAAATATTACTAGCAGAGGGAATAGTGCGCTGTAAAACAAAATGGTGACCCGTACGGGATTCGAACCCGTGTTACCGCCGTGAAAGGGCGGTGTCTTAACCGCTTGACCAACGGGCCAGTTACGTGGACTGATTTCCAACAACGAATCTTATTATATCCAAACAAAACCCCTTTGTAAAGCCTAAAATTATTTTTCTAATTATTAAATTTTTCAGAGAAACAAAACACCTTTATATATATAACGTTAAGAATAAAATACACTCGAAATAGCTCATAGCAACGCTATTATGGAAAAGCGTCGCCTTGAATAAATAAACTGTAATAAAGATCAAGATCAAAACGATTAACTCGTATTACAAGAATGCATGTTACTAGGAGTGCTCGTTTACCATTAGTGAAAATTATGTAATTTTAAAAAATAACGCTCGGATAAATACAGCAGTTTATCCAAGCGTATGTAACTTAATTATAAAAGATAAAACATAAGTAACTAAGAGGTCAATAGGTTAAGTAAGGTTTAGACCGTTTCCAGTAAGCTAGGTCTTTTGCCTTGCATTGGATTTGTTTGTTCAAATGCGTAACCGGCATTCAAAATTCTACCTTCTTTAAAGGCAGGACCTATAAATTGCATCCCCACTGGCAAACCTTGATCAATTCCACATGGAACAGATAATGCTGGAAGACCCGTTAAGTTTAAAGGCCCCATAAAACGAATAATATTATCAATTAAATCTACTTTCTCTCCATTTAAATCAGCAAAGTCATCGCCAATATCATTTGGTAGAACCGGTAACGTCGGCGCAACAAGGATGTCCACTTCTTCAAACGCCTTTTGAAAGTCCTGTTTTAATTGTCTTCTTACTTGCTGTGCTTGCAAATAATCTACCGCAGATGGAAGTTCACCTAATTCAAACAGCATGCGAATGTCATTACCAAAATCCTCCGGCCGTTTTAACATGTCACTATGATGAATTGTCGATGCTTCTGATAATGACGTAACAAGTTCTGCCCACTCAGCATATTGCAGGGTAGGAATTTTAACCTCTTTTACTTTAGCCCCTTGTTCTACAAGTTTTTGAATTCCCGCACGAACTAATTTTTCAATTCCGGAATCGACACGATTGAAGAAGTATTCCTCGTTTACACCAATAACCAGACCTTTGACGTCTCCACTTATTTGCTCCAAATAGTTATCGACTGGTACATCTACCGTGGTAGGGTCGTTGCTATCAAACCCAGCTATTACTTGTAATAAGCCAGCAGCATCTTTCACTGTTTTGGTCATTGGGCCAACATGATCAAGCGTCCAAGCCAATGGATATACGCCATATTTGCTAACTCGTCCAAACGTTTGCTTCAATCCAACGATACCGTTTGCCGACGAAGGTATGCGAATGGAACCAGCAGTGTCCGTGCCTAGAGTCGCAACCGTTGCATCTGCAGCAACAGCAGCACCTGATCCTCCACTGGATCCTCCAGGTATCTTGTCTAAATTCCACGGATTTCGTACTGCACCATAATGTGGGTTATTATTCGTTATCCCCCATGCATACTCGTGCATACTTAATTTACCAGTAAAAATGATCCCTGCTTCCTTCATTTTGGTTATGACTGTTGCGTCATAATCCGAAACAAAATCTTTGTGAATTTTTGAAGACATTGTTGTTACTTTGTCTTTCATATAAATATTATCTTTAACGGCCATCGGAATCCCATGGTACATTCCACGGTAAATACCATTACTGATTTCTTCTTCCGCTTTTCTCGCTTCTTCCATTGCTTCTTCTTTATAGATGGCCATGTATGAATTTATTTTGTCCTGGGTTGCTTCCGCTTGTTCAATCACTGCTTTTGTAAGTTCCACAGGAGAAATCTCCTTGTTTTTAATAAGCGGTGCCAATTCCTCAACGGATTTTGCTACAAGCTCTTTACTCAACATGATCACCCCCAGGTATATTTCGTAGGCTTATGTCTGCATCATCTATGTTGGCTTTGTCTAAGGAGCCTCTTAGATCTTGCATCCCTTTCCAACGTTTTTCCAATATTCCTAAATGTTCTTCTCTCGGCTTAATTCCTTTGTTCTCCAGCATTTGTTTTACTGTAAGAGACAAATCAAAAGCCCTCCTTTATAAAATAAATATTTATCTTCACAGGCAAATTGCCTCGAGATAGCTTACACAAATAGATTACTAAGAAAATAAACGTATTTAATAGCGTCTTATATGTATATACTAATCTAATAACTTATATTATGTAAGCGCTTTCTATGAGCGTCGCCTCAATGTTATCATTTCACATCTGAACAGTCAAATTTATTACAATAATTAAATAATTTTAAGACTAGGAAGGTGATGTCTCATTAATACCTAAAATCACAGGGTGCTAAAACTCAAACCACGTTGAATAGTTTCGATCGGTAGTCTCATTAATACCTAAAATCACAGGGTGCTAAAACGAACAGCCCGTTCAGCGCCGCAATTAGCGCGTCTCATTAATACCTAAAATCACAGGGTGCTAAAACTGTTCCTGCTGCGCTCCTCGTCAAAGCCATGTCTCATTAATACCTAAAATCACAGGGTGCTAAAACCACGGACAGGATAGAAAAGAACTGGAAAGCGTCTCATTAATACCTAAAATCACAGGGTGCTAAAACGAGACTTCATATCTAGCACAATGCAGAGGTGTCTCATTAATACCTAAAATCACAGGGTGCTAAAACGATACTTCTTTTTAGTATCTTCGGGGTTACGTCTCATTAATACCTAAAATCACAGGGTGCTAAAACCTTTTATTTCTGCGGAAATGATAGGATTTAGTCTCATTAATACCTAAAATCACAGGGTGCTAAAACATAACGATGTCTAATTCGATATGATTTCGCGTCTCATTAATACCTAAAATCACAGGGTGCTAAAACTATACGTCGATAGTAGCTTGTTAGTATCGCGTCTCATTAATACCTAAAATCACAGGGTGCTAAAACTCTTCAAGCAATTGTAACTCATCGCCCGTGTCTCATTAATACCTAAAATCACAGGGTGCTAAAACATGAAGCAACAAGCGGAAGAAGTGAACAAAGTCTCATTAATACCTAAAATCACAGGGTGCTAAAACATATTGCAATCGGAGGACAAGCAGAAGATGGTCTCATTAATACCTAAAATCACAGGGTGCTAAAACTTGCTGGGTTGATATGATTGTCTATTACTGGTCTCATTAATACCTAAAATCACAGGGTGCTAAAACAACTGTGATTAATTGCGATTCCGCCTGTTCGTCTCATTAATACCTAAAATCACAGGGTGCTAAAACTACGCCAATTAATAATCCGTCAACGCTTCGGTCTCATTAATACCTAAAATCACAGGGTGCTAAAACGCCTGCGATCGAGTAATCGGCTTATCGCCCGTCTCATTAATACCTAAAATCACAGGGTGCTAAAACGCTCATATACGAATTGATAAGGCGCTTCCTGTCTCATTAATACCTAAAATCACAGGGTGCTAAAACTTATCGAGCGTTATGCTTGGCACGGCATCGGTCTCATTAATACCTAAAATCACAGGGTGCTAAAACCTGTAATGAAAATATATCACATTTTTTCATAGACATCTAGAGCATACTCCAATACTGGCTTTTCTATTCTATCTTCATTTAGTTGTAAGATATACTGAAGTTTCAGCCTTTTCATAATAAAAACTATTACATATAAGTCAATAGAAGAGAATGTTACTATATCTGCTTGCTTAAAATTAGATACAACAGGATTTAACTCTAATGCATCTAAATGATTTTGACTTATTGTTAGTAAACTTTTGATTAGTGATTCCCTTTCAAAAGGCAACGGACTTTCCCATTCTAAATCATCTAAAAAGCTATTCGTAAATAGCTGTTCGCCTTGATTAAAGTAATTGCAACCGTCAAACTCATTAGCCATAAAAAATCTGGAGCTTGTTATGACAAATACATGCATTTCATTACTTAAAGAATAAAGAAATTCTTTCATATTTATTTGTTCTTTCGGACTTAAGTATAACTCTGGATACATGTAAAATAAAATCAAGGAATTTTTATGTTTATGTGCTAGATGTTTTTTGATTATCTGAAGGAGTAGTTGGTTTTGGTGTATCGTGCGCTCAGAACAAAATGCAAGATCTACTTCAAGCAGCTTTAATAGAGAGTCGACTGTAAAATTCTTTGCTTTTATTGGCAAGGGATCTAGTGAGGACGTAATTAAATCTTGAACTAAAGAATTTATTGTTTGCATATACCCATCGGTTTCAATATGGTTTAGTAATTCTGTTTTTAACTGTGCCTTTAGATAAGATTTTGCACTTAGCGCCGGCTCCTCTTTTAAGTAATTATTCGATATTTCAATTGCAGTGAAAGCATGATGCGTTATTTCTTCATACTCATCATTAATATCTTTTATTGATACAGCTTCTTTAAGCTTGCTTCTAGGCTGAAAATATTCAATGACTGGTTTCACAAATAAATCTAAATTAGTAGTGTGATCTATAAAAAGAGAGCTATAGGAAGCCATGTTCAGCTGCCACTTTTCATCGCCATTACTTACAAGCCAACGCATTTGCATTATTCTCACCTTCAAAATTGAATTGTTCTGTTTTCGCCAAGTATTTCAAGGTTTCGATTCGACTCTCCTACTAAAATAGTCATTTTTTCAAATTGCCTTTCTGTAATTATCATAGATCTTACATGACCATCCTTTGGCAAAAACCGCCTTACATTACTAATCGTCCCATGTGCGGCATCTTTATTAAGACATGACTTTACATATATTGAGTATTGCATCATTAAAAACCCTTGCTTAATCAACTCTTTTCTAAACTTTGTATAAGTTCTTACTTGCGCCTTTGTTTCAACTGGTAAATCAAACATGATCATTACTCTCACAAACCTATAACTCATGCAGCTTCATTTTCTCTAAATCGGGCAGCTTTAATGACGTTGATTTACCAGTCTCAAAATAATCAAATAATGAGTTAATGCATATTTCAATGGCGCGTATAACCGTTTGTACTTTATTATCTATAACAACTTTTGCATGTAGCAAGTTTATCAAATGAATTCTATATTCTTTTGTAAGATAAGCCTCTGGCGGATGTTTAATGACAAAATAATCTACTATCGGGCGAAATGGTTCTATTATATCTGAAGCAAGGTTATGTGGGTTGCGATCCCCTCTATGATGTACACCGAGCCCCGGTATTAATCCCTTTGCAACAACTGTTCTTGCTATTGCCGAATGAATGATGGCATACCCGTAATTCAGAGCTGCATTTTCAATAAAATTCAGATTACTTCTCGTGTAGCCTTCTTCAAAGAAACTATTAAAATATATTTTTGCCGCTTGCCCTTCTATATTTGTACGGTCTCCAGGTGAGATGCTTCTTAAAAGCTCGTTCATCTTTTCGATCCGATAATCGTCAACAGAACACCTTTGCATAACATTTGCTTGATTTGTCACTTTTTGGTGAATAATTAGTTTCCATAATTCTTTCTTCTGTGAATCTGTCCAGCCTAATTGTTTCATCATTTGCCTATGTTGCCCAAAGTGACCAGAAACAGGGTGAATGACGCATTCTGGCAAGTATTTTTGATTGCATAGTAACACGAGTATATTATTCTTTGAAAGCTCAACCATTAATCTACTAGTCAACTTGCAAGCTAAATCTTCAATTACTAATGCAAAGATATCACGTAATGGGATTTTGACATCTACATCTTTTTGGACAACTTTTAAATTATCTAATTGTAATGATAATTGATCGACATTCCCTACATGGACGATACGCCAACTCACCCTGTAAACCTCCCTTTACTAATTACTTTGGATAAAAATATTTAATTCTTTCATTTTTTGTTATATAGCGATTTCCTAACACATCTACAGAGATCTTTTTAAATATTGAAGTTCTTCTGCCTATGTTTATGCGAATTCTATTATTTTTAATGTTGTTTTGTTCACAATACTCTTTATAGTCGTTTGTAACATTATTTAATTCTATAGTATTTGCTGTATCGTGATTCACACCAATTAATCTGTACTCTTCACCATTTATTTCCAAAATTTGATGTTTATATAAGGAGAAAACGAAATTTTTTATATTTTTAATATTTTTTTGCGTTAATTTTTTATCATAAGTTTCTTTCGTTAACTCAAAACCACCTTTTTTCTCAAACAAATCGTTATACCGAATTGTAATAAACTTATAAACGCCGTCATCAAGAAACACGTCCATTCTGAATGGTTTTAGGGACAAGTTAACAACACGTTTATTTTTCGGTGCAAACTTATGGGAAATATCCTTATGTTCCTTTAATTGATTCCCATAATATTTAATTGACTTTATATACGGACCGTTACCTTTTTTACTATATTTGCGAACGTGTTCACCTTCCTCTTCAAAATATTTATATAGCGGGTTTTTAGCTTCTCTGTAGCGATTAATTATTTCCTTTAGTTCATTAAACGTCTGGTTATCATGATGGTACATTAATAATTTCTCTGGAGATTTTATTATTAGCTTGGCTAACTTATCATTATCTTTCTCATAGAGGTTTTTTATCTTTTCAACAATATACTCTTTGCCTTCTTTTTCTCTAGTTGAATAAATCGTGTCATTCATTAATTGACGATTTGGTTTCATATCGGCTTTATGGGAGTACTTATACTGTTTATAGTTTTTAATTGCTTGAACCTTGTTATACTTATCTGTAAACGTTGCGTTAAAGGTTTCTTCGTCTAAAATTTCCCCTGTCGTTTGATCCACTACTCTATTTTCAGTTAATAAAATATTTTGTGCTACAAAGGCGTCCTTATGTTCAAATATATAACTAGCCATTGCAACGACTAATGCGTCTTCTGCGTGATGCTTAAAGTCTACGTCTCTATCCTTTTTAAACTTCCATAATTTGCGGAGGTAATTCGTAAAAGAGCCATTTAGCGATTTCAATTTGACGTCTTTGTTGTTTTCTTTAAAAAAGCTCGTTAGTAGAGTAAGGAGCTCACGTGTTGCATATCTCGTATCTACTAAATTCCGATTAATAAATTCCTTTTGGACATCATATTTATTAATGTCTCTTTCATCGAGAAGATAGTGCATTTTTTTCTTTGGTAATTTTTCTTTTGTCTTTGCTAATTGAAGTACATGGGCTTTAAATTTTTCATACGTTACACTCGTTTTGTTACTATGAAAATATTGGTAGGGGGTCATTTTTCCCTTTTTCTGGTTTTCCTCGCTTTTAACAAGGACTTTATTGTTTTGTGAATCGTCAAAGGAAACAGATCGTGGAATAATATGGTCAATTTCATAAAAGTTAGGATTATCTAGCAAATCCTCTATAGGAATTGCTTTCAATGAGTACAAGCAGATACCTTCTTGCAAATGCCATAATCTTAATTTCTGAAATAAACCATTCGATCCTGCGATCCCTTTTGATTCTAGCTTTTCCTTCACCTGTCTGTTCAGTGCAGCATTTTGCTTGTTTAAATCTTTGATAAACTGCTTTCTTTCTTGGCTGTTTTTTTCTCTCGCCAGTTCAATTACAATTTCTTTAGGTTCGCCGTACTCTTTCATCACAGCATTGATTACGCGAATGGACTGTTTAAACGAACGCTTCACTACTGGCGACAATATCCATTCATCTATATGGGTGTATGGAATGTATTTTTTTCCTGAAAGTGTAACCTTTTTAGGTTTCATTCCCATTTCGGTAAATAATTGCATTTGGTTTTTAGTTGTTGACCACAAATCAGGCAATACTTGTTTTATTAACTTTAAACTTAATGAATGTGTTTGCTGGTAGCTTAGATGACTTATCTTATCTATTTCATCATCGTGTAGAGGTAATTCTAGGTGTACTAATTCTTCTTTAACATCCTGGGGAGTTTGAAAGATCGTTGCAATTTCGGCAATGCTGTCTAATACATCGGGATTATTAAGGATTGATTCTTTTTTTGTTATTTTCTTTATGTCATAATAGATCTTCAATTCCGTAAAAATAGGCGTTCCTTTGCTATTTATTCGGTATCCTTCTATATCGTGCTCACTTACGCTTAATTCCTTAGCAATCTGTTTTAGTGTCCCGGTTTTCTTCTTTTTAAAAACATTAGTTACAATTTGTTCTTTTTCCTTCTCTGTAAGCTTGTTATTCTCCGGGCGAGTAATGACTAGATTGTTTAGGTCGTTTAGCAGATTGAACAACTGTGCGGAATACGCCTCTTTAACGGAGCGAAGTTCTTCTGGGTAATAGCTGCATTTCCCCATCATTTGCTCGTACCATTTTTTAATATCTTGCTCCCATCCATATTCACTGCCAAAGCCCGGCCCCTCATAGTATTCACGGCGTGTTTCAAGTAGGTTAATATATTTGGATATAAATGCTTCATCCAATGCAACGTAATACTTAGCTTGGGTACGTAATAATCGGTTTGCTTCATCAACATAATCCGACGTTTTAAAACGATTAACATGCCCTCTTACTTTTCCTGTTTCTTTTAATCTTTGTAGCTGTAATTCGCAAACATATTTACCTTCTAATTGTTTACTATTACTGCTAATTTGTTCTTTTGTCGATTGTTCATTTTTCGCTTCTTTATCATCCGCTGCTGCCTCTACATTATGAATCCCCCGTCTTTTTCCTAAATGCAACAGAGCAATTGCAAGTTCATTGGCAGATAGCTTTTCATTCAGACCTTTTACCCTAATATGGTAAGGTGATTCACTATTTTCATATGAAATATCGCCTGCGTCACGAATTATTTCTGCTTCTTTTAATAAATGCTTAATGCGTTCAAGTCGATGAGCCCTTCGTCTTAACAATCGACGCGTACCACGGTGCATTCTCCTTCCATCATTATTTGATACATCAGCTTCAGGAAAAATTCGGACGCCTGCATCAACAATATCTTGCTTTTCATCAATAATTCCCCAGCCGACAGATCCAATACCAATATCCAAACCTAACGTATAGCTTTTGTTTAAATCCCCCATATACTCGCTCCCTCTCTATCATATGCTTACATACACTATACCAAATATTACAAAAATTCCCACTCAAAATTGAGAACCTTTAAAATTAAACAAAAAGAGGGGCGTTAATTATCATTCGATTGCTCTTTTTGTCAGTTCGTATCGCGCGCACGAAAAAGGAAGCTACCATAAAATGATAGCTTCCTTAGATCCGATTGGATCAATTCCGGCACAATGGCCTTATTTTAGCAGATCCAATGATCTTAGGTATAAATGCAATCCGTCGATTGCTATGAGACACCTTTATAATATCCTATACTTTAACATTTGTCAAACTTTTCTAATTTTTAGTTCACTATTTTTACCAGGTTTCTTTGAAACAAAGGATCAAAAATCAAATCATGAAAATCATACTACGATATTTCTAACTTGAAATAAGAATAAAAAACGTAAACAGCAAATAGGCTGTGTGGTAGCGTTTAAAAAATTTCATGTCTGAACGCTAAACAGTTTTTCACTGTTTCTTTTTGGTCATTAAATTTCAGCACACCATAGTTCAATTTCAATTTTCAATTCAGGCAATCCCAATTCAGAAATATATGCAATTGTCATAGATGGATATGCCGTTCCAAATAGCTGATCCCACTGAATATCGAAATAATCCCAATTTATTTCTTCTGTTGCCCATATGTTAACCTTTATAACGTTCTCTTCAGTTAGTCCTTCTGATTCAAGAGCCCTCTTGATGTTTGTAAAAGTGTTTGTAATTTGGTCATTAAGATTTGAAGGAACTTTACCTTCCATATCTATTCCGATTTGACCAGATGTTACAAGCAAGCCCGCTCCTTTTGGTACTCTCGTTATATGACTGTAGTTACCTACTGGTTTTGGCATACATTTCGGGTTTTTCCTAGTAATTTTTTGCATACTATTACCTCACTTACTATAAATTTTCCTGCTTATTTTTCTTACTAAAATTAGACAGACTTCACCATTTTTTTTTATGTCTAAAAGAAAACAGCAGTCGAGTATCCATAGCCCATAGATAAGAACATAATTATTTTCTTTTTCATGATCTGGACACTCCCTTTTTTTATAGTGTGAGTAACACCTATTTATATTTAGAAATAAATTTTTACCACTTCTAAGTTATAAACGTTATATTATCATACAAAGTTATGGATTGTCAAAATTTGGGTTTTGATCGTGTGCTTACATTAACTAGGGAGCTTTAGGAAAAGAAGGTAATTTACTTTAGGATGACCGACTTATTTTATTGCATCAAAAAGGACACGAATGTTCAATAAAGCAATCATTTTTTGTGCTTAATGCAGTGCGATAATGAACCAGTAATCCCAAAAGGAGGTAAATTCTCTACATCTTTCAATAGAAACCCGGTGATTCAACAGAAAGAGGGTGCTTTTCAGTATCGGCTCCAAATTCTCCACCACAACATGCTTATTCATGAAGATAAATACTCGTTTCAATATTATGCCAGCAATTTAAGTTTCTTAGCTATTTTATTTCTTTCATAGAACGGAATCAGTTATAATAAAGTGGATTACTATTGGAGGTGCACGATGTCTAGATTATTAAAAGATAAAAACATTGTAGTAATGGGAGTTGCAAATGAACGAAGCATCGCTTGGGGAATTACGAAATCATTACATAACGCAGGCGCTAATTTAATTTTTACGAATAGACAGGAACGATCTTACCAAAAGTTAACAAAGCTTTTGGATAAAAACGATATACAAGCAAAGCAAATCGTCTCATGCGATGTTGCTAGTGATGAGAGCATTCAGGCCGCCTTTCAGGAAATTGAAGCGCATTGTGGTGTTATTCATGGTGTAGTTCACTCTGTAGCATTTGCCAATCGGGAAGAATTACAAGGAGACTTTGCGGATACATCTCGAGATGGATTCCTTTTAGCACAAAATATAAGCGCATTTTCTCTCGTAGCTGTAACGAAAGCAGCACGAAAGCTTATGAAAGAAGGAGGAAGTATTGTTACCCAAACGTACCTTGGTGCTGAACGTGCCGTCAAGAATTACAACGTAATGGGAGTAGCAAAAGCTTCCTTAGAAGCGAGCGTTAGATACTTGGCGGAGGATGTTGGAAAGGACGGAATTCGTGTCAACGCGATATCTGCTGGACCAATTCGCACATTGTCTGCTAAAGGCGTATCTGGGTTTAATGAGATTAGCTCTGTTATCGAAGAAAAGGCACCTCTACGGAAAAATGTAGACCAAGATGAAGTTGGAGACGCTACACTATTTTTTATAAGTGATTTATCCAGAGGGGTAACTGGTGAAGTATTACACGTTGATTCAGGTTATCATATTATCGGTTAAGTAACGAGCTGCGATTAAGCATAAAGCCAGGAACTGCATTGCCATGTTGACATATGTTTCAACAGAAGGAGATGCAGTTTTTGTTTTACTTCTAGTCATCTCTTATTTGCTCTAATACTTAGATATTTACACGCGCTTAACAATAAAAAATACAAATTTGAATAGTTACTATTAACATGCATACTTTACAAATTCAGGAGGCAGTCACATGGGTGATGTCAGACAAAAGCTTAGCACACAATCTGTTTTAAAAAGCTTTTTGCACTATTTTATTCCAACAATATTAGGCATGGTACTTATGTCCGTAAACATTATCGTTGACGGTATTTTTGTTGGAAATGGAGTTGGTGCTGTCGCGCTCGCAAGCGTAAATATTGCTGTACCGGTATTTTCAATTATCATTTCAATTTCAATTCTTATCGGTATGGGTGGTGCCACACTGTACTCAATGGCAATGGGGAAAAACAATCTGGAAAAAGCGAGACAAATTTTTTCGCTATCTATTGTACTATTATCGATTATTACAATAATTACAACGCTTGTCTGTTATTTTAATATCGATCATGTAGCTCGTATATTCGGTGCAACAGAAGCAACTTTCGCTTACGTCATTGACTATATGTCCATCTTGCTTCTATCCTCCCTCATTTTTGCTATGGAAGTGTGCTTAAGTATATTTATTCGTAACGACGGCGCACCTCAGTTAGCAATGGTTGGCTTAATTGTTACGGCCGTAGTCAATATTATTTTGAATTACTGGATGATATTTATCCTTCAGCTTGAAGTAGTTGGTGCAGCCTTGGCTACAGTAATTGCAACAGCAATTGGTGTGTTTATTTATTCGATCCATTTCTTCAGAAAAAGCTCTAACTTGAAATTCGTAAAAATTAAATGGCAGTGGAAAGATATTTTGACGATTAATACAATTGGCTTCCCTTTATTCCTTTCAGAAGCTGGCATGGGAATTTTAGTTATGGGTTACAATATTGCCTTTTCTTACTATATAGGTACGAATGGACTTGCCGCTTTCTCGGTAATTAGTTACTTACATGTCTTTATGCTTCTCGCCTTTATCGGTATTGGCTCGTCCATACAACCAATGATTAGCTTTTATTACGGTGCGAAAAAGCCAGAAATGATCCGAAGTACGGTCAAAATAGCAGAAATAGCAGGCCTTCTGCTCGGTATTGCGTTTATAGGCGTTGGATATGCTGGCGCTTCAAATTTGATTGCGATCTTTGGGGTAACCTCTACGGAAATAGCAACTATGGCAACAAACGGTTTAAAGTTATTCTTCCTCGCTTATTTATTTATGGGAATTAACTTTACCTACATGACGTATTATCAATCAATTGGTCAAGTAAAGCCGTCAATGGCGATTACTGTATGGAGAGGTTTTGTTTTTTTACCGATTTTGCTAGTCCTATTGCCGATCCTTTTCGGCTCAAACGGAATTTGGCTTGCCTTACCCGTTTCTGAGGCTATTGTCGCTATTTTCCTATTGATTTATACAAGAAAGGATATTATGTATGGCGACATAGCTTTACGTGACTTCTGACACAAGTTCTTTTGGTATATTTCAATCGAAGTAAAAACCGTACTTTTTCAAGCAAATTAAAAACACGTTCTGTTCAATTTGTTCAGAACGTGTTTCCTTTTCAAAAACGAAGCCAATAAAAAATGCTTTTACTGCTTTCATAAAAATAGCGTATACTCGAAACTTCGAGCAAACGGGACAGCAATTTTAATTTTTCATTTGATTAAGCTGCTTTTCTGCAATGTTCCCCGCAATTGGTAATTTAAACATTTTACCCTGATACGCCTTCACCATTAAAATAATCCATAGAATTACAGATAACGGTGATAGTAGAATCCCAATTATCCAACCTATTACTGGAAGCGCGGTTAAAACAAAGCTTAAAATAAAAATACCTGCAAATGTTATTATGGATTGTAAAGCGTGAAATCGAACAAAGCGATTTTCCTTTTCAATTAAAAGGAAAATTATTCCTGTTACAAATCCAACTAAATAGCATAACAAACCCGCAATATTTTCATCCAAGCCAGATGATGCTTTTGTTTGATTTACACCTGGTTTCGAATTATCTTGTGTATCCTCTTTAAAAACTGTCTGCTCTTTACTTTCTGTTTGATCGTTACCCATTAAACTCCCTCCTTTTACTTTCTTAGATATTCGGAAGATAATTGATATGAGAAAATTTCCCAACATTGCCATTCATGAAATATGCTCGCTTTTCTCGGTCGAGTGGTGGGCCTCCTTGTTCTACTTGCACTGTGGGGTCTCACCGATCGTTTTCCTCCCGCTGAAGGCTCCCATCTTCCATTCACTCGTGTCGGAAACCGTTTCCGATATTCCACAAGCTAATCCGAAAACCGACTTTCTTTTTCTAATAACTCGAATTACAACCGAATCGTTGTATACATCTCTATACGTAGTATTTTCTATATTGCTGAATTTCCCTTATTTCCTTCGCCACTGACTTACTTCAGTTAGTAATAACTTATTCATTTTATCTATAATTGAACGATATCATAGAAAGGTTAAATTCCGGTTAAATCCTATAAAATTTTTAACTTTTTCCTTTTCATTATCCCCTCTGCATAATTCCAAACACTTACAGGGCAAAGGTATAATCGATGTACAGCAGTTGATCGAATGAATACAGCATTCTACCAAGAAATACAGGTTGCATAGCTACACCAACTCGTCTGTGTGGAATCCGGATCCACGCAGACTCCTGCAGGAATAGCAACAGCCGAAAATCCATTTTAAAAGTTTTGGCAAAAACGTTTAAAATTAGTTGAGGCGTTGCCTGCGGAAAGCGGAGTGGATCTGGATGGGAGCACAATAGACACCAATCTAGCATTAAATTTTTAAATGGATTTTAAGATTCTGTTCTTTTGTGATGTTTTAAAAATGGCAATTATGAAATTGACTCCTCTATAAAATTAATTACAGAGACCCGGACATAATGAAGCTACTATGTTAAAAGTTTGAATAATGAACAGGATTCGCTTCGGCAGTCGTTAGCTTTTAGGAGGTTCATCTGCGACCATTATTTTTCGTTCTTTTAATTTTCCTCATTTTTTACGAATGATTTGTTCGTTCCAATACTAATAAGCACGTAGGCACAAAAAGAAACGAGCACAGGCAGAACTACTGCGTGTAGCCCAAATGGGGGAGGTATGTATGAGTCTGATAAAACATATAACCCTATACCCGCGACCATTGAAGCGATTGCTCCATACTTGTTACCCTTTTTCCAATATAAACCCAAAACAATCGGCCAGAGAAATGCCGCTTCCAAACCTCCAAAAGCAAATAAATTTAACCAAATTACCAAATCAGGCGGCTGTAAAACAATAAGATAAACGACAATTCCTAACAAAGCCGTTACCGATAAGCTAAGCCTTTTCACTTGTGTATTGGTTGCATTTGGATGGATATAGTTCAAATAAACATCTTTTACAATCGTGGAACTCACTAATAAGAGCAACGAATCGACCGTCGACATGATCGCTGCCATTGGTGCGGCCAGCACAATACCTGCAAGCCAAGCAGGCATCACCTCTAAAGCAATAAGCGGCATTACTTTATCAACGTCGCCGCCCTCAATACCAGGTAAGATAGGTCGTGCAAACACCCCTATTAAATGCATATTTAACATTATAAATCCGACAACTATCGTTCCAATAATTAGTGCCCGATGCATCGATTTCGAGTTTTTGTACGACATTGCACGGACAGCTATTTGTGGCAACGCTACAACCCCAACACCAACTAGAATCCAAAAAGAAGATACATAGGCAGGAGATAACGTGCCCTCCGCCCCATAAGGAGTTACTAAATTTGGATTTTCTGTCAGTAGATCATTCATAATAGCAGGTATTCCTCCTCCTGCAATTATGACCGCTATTAGTAAAATAAGTGTACCAAAAAACATTACTGTTCCTTGAATCGCATCTGTAAAAGCAACTGCACGGAAGCCTCCAACTGTTACATAAACAAGGATAGAAATCGCAAAAATAAATAATGCAGTTTTGTACGACATTCCTGTAAGAGACTCAATTAACCTTGCCCCACCGATCCACTGAGCTGCCATCGCAGAGAATAAAAAAACGAGTATACTAAAGCTAGAAAGGAGTACAACCCATTTCGACTGATAGCGCTCTTTTAAGAAGTCAACCATTGTTATGGCTTGATACTGACGAGTAACGATTGCAAATTTTTTACCTAATACCATTAATACAAAATAACCGGTGGCGACTTGTGACATTGCTAATAATACCCAGCCAAGCCCATGAATATAAGCAGTCCCAGGGCCGCCGATAAAACTACTTGCACTCCCATAAGTTGCTGTCATCGTCATCGCTAATATAAACCCGCCCATACTTCGTCCACCAAGAAAGTAGTCTTGTAAGAATGAAGTGGATGAACGTACATATCTTGAAGCATATAAACCGATACCAAATACAACAATTAAAAATAAAAGGATTGGAAGGATCGCTAGCCAATTCATAGCTTACTCATTCCCCTTCCTCATCAAAAGGAAGATCAACAAAATATTTTTTCACAACAAAAATAACGAGTGCGACCATAACAATAAAACCTACAATACAGCTATAAAAAAACCACGCTGGAAAACCAAACAAATACGTATACTGTTCTGGGTCCTTTCCGCCCAGAACATAAGCAAAGGAAAACCACCAAGCAAAATTGAAAAGAACGAGGCCTACTCCTATCCATGCTTCTCGATTCGCTATTTTAAAACGTATGTCGTTATTGTCCATTCATTCTTCCTCCATAATTCATAGAATTCCATTCCATCCTTACGTAAGATATCGTCATTATAATCTAAATGCGTTTAACGTTAAAGTTAAAGGGGTTTCGGCTTAGCTTGTTGAAACCTAGAATCGTAAAAATTATAAATCGTAATGATTACTGTTTACAAATCGTAATCATTACGATATTATGTTTGTAGACAATTTCAGAGAGGAAGAAAACAAATGAATTGGAAGTACGTTTATTTACTAGCAATCTTAATTAGCCTTCTTATTGCCGGATGTTCGCAAAAAGAAGAAAAAGTCTCTACCCAAAAGGAGCCTAATCTCACCGTTTACACGACGGTATATCCACTACAATATATTGTTGAAGAAATCGGTGGGGAAACGGTAGCAGCAGAATCAATTTATCCCCCAGGTGCAGATGCACATACATACGAGCCGACAGCGAAGGATATGACGCGCTTCGCTAATAGCGATGCTTTTATTTATATTGGAGCAGGTATGGAAGGCTTTAGCGAAACAATATCTGCAGCACTTAACAACCAAAAAACAAAGCTAATTGAAATTGGTAAGGAAGAGTCCCTGTTTCACAAAGATGGGCATCTGCATGACGAACACGACCATCACGTAGACGCCACTACGGCTCACACGCATGAAGAGCACTCAGAAAGTCATGCTAATGATCATCCAGACGAAAAGGAAGAGCATATGCATCGGCATGAAGAAATAGCGCACGACCATGAACACGATGAACATGAACATGAAAATAAAAATGACGTGGAGCAAATTATTACTATAGAAGGTTTAGCTGCACATTACCACACTGGGGATACAATTGAACTTACTGCACACGTTCATAAAGACGGTACGTATGACCACTGGCATTGGTTTACATTAGAACCAGGAAAGGATGATTGGGAGCTCGTAAAGCGTCAAGAAAGCAATACGTACTCTGGCGAAGCGACAATTGCCGGTCAAAAAATCAAAGCGGTTGTTTTGAACAATGCGCATGAAGTCATTGCCGAATCAAATCCTATTTCAATTGCAATTGATGATCATCTCGATCACGACCCTCATCTTTGGATTGACCCGTTTCGGATGATCGAAATGGCAGTGATTATTAAAGACGAGCTCATTACATT
The DNA here is from genome assembly GCF_051846935.1 of Virgibacillus sp. W0430. Taxonomy (NCBI): domain Bacteria; kingdom Bacillati; phylum Bacillota; class Bacilli; order Caryophanales; family Bacillaceae; genus Virgibacillus; species Virgibacillus sp. W0430. The sequence goes on along the minus strand of NZ_JBPYCS010000001.1, from coordinate 10,916 downwards.
AAATCCTCAAAAAGAACAGCAATACAATGAAAACTTTCAAGTATTAAAAAGAAATTTAATTGAATTAGATAACCGTTTTATTCAACGGTTAGAAGCGAAAGAAAATAAACATATTATCGTACCACATGCTGCTTTTGGATACTGGGAAGAACGCTACGGAATCAAGCAAATAACGATAAATGGATTATCTTCTAGTGAAGAGCCTTCCCAAAAGGAGTTAACAGAAGTGATGAAAGCTGCAAAAGATTTTGACTTAGAATATATTTTATACGAGCAAAATAGTGAAAATCGCTTGTCAAAGGTTATTCAAGCTGAAATTGGCGCCGAAGCATTAATGATACACAATTTAGAAGTGCGAACAGAAACAGATATTAAAAACGACAAAGACTATATATCGTTAATGGACGAGAATTTAGAGGTTTTAGACCAAGTAACAAAATAAAAGAAAAGAGGTTCCCTTCACTCAATTATCTATGACCCGATCCGTTGCGTCTGTAGAGCGCTCAATACACTCGTACATTTAAGAATTTTTTTGGAACACATTAGGAACTCATTAATACGCAGAAATTATAACAGTGTAAACATCCGGATACTCGCGGTAGAACGATGGGCATTTGAAGCACTAGAACCACCACACACTGTGCGGCGATTCCTTCGAGTCAACTACGAAAAGCTAGCAGATGGCGCAGCTAGCTCCCAGTTGGATTACTCATTCGTATGAGTAAAATGTTTGTGAGGGAACAGATGCACGAATCTAACTAGATAATATGTGATCAATTTTACTTCGAACGATATACACATGAATAACACCGTTGATTTTCACTGCACACAGAAAGCGTAGTGTATATCTACTGCGGTCGGTAGGAATCAATACTAAAGTTAACGAATACAAAGAGAGGTTTTTTAACTTCTTAAAATAACACCCACAAATACGTGACTCAATCTACTCATTAGAGTCTTTTGTTGAACGAGCACCAATGATGTATAAATTAAGTACAAATGCATTCATTCCAAAACCAATCGGAGAAGCTACTGATGCACTCGTATCACTCATTGCATTGAATGGGTTAGAGCTGTTAGCGACGTCTCAATTAAATAACATTCAACGATGCGCCAATCCAGATTGCGTACACTTATTTATTAATACACACGGAATACGCAAGTGGTGCTCGATGAAAATATGCGGAAATAGAACAAAAGTCACGAAGCATCAGCAACGAAAACAAAAAGAACAGCAATAACCAGCGCATCCCTTATAAACGATTTTTTTTATCCATACGCTCACTTCTAAAGCTTTGAACATGTAAAGAAGGATTGTAGTTTCATATAGTTATATATTATTTTAGCCTGTCGTCCTTGCTGCGTATGCGAATTAATAAGCGGACGAAGCTGCTCTAAAAACGCTCGATCACACGTGCAAGATGGTCCATACTTCTTATAGCAAAAATCATGCGCCTTACAAGCCGCATCTACCGCGTTTATTGGTGCTCCCGGCCCTCTGCAGCCGGGGCCACACCAATTGTAGCCTGGAAACAAACAAAAACCCGGCTTTGGTCGAACTTTTACTTTTCTCATTGCCATACCTCCTATCAAAACCCGCTCTTTCTTGTATTTTTATGTTTCAAATCGTTTGCTCGTACTTTTGTATAGTGTATGCAACATATTTGCAGGTGGCTGTTTAGCCGTCTAGTTCAAGTGAATATTCATACAAGCATTAGATAATTGATGATAGGTCGATACATCGTTGCGATAATTGCTATTATGTTTTTCCTTTGAATAGGGAACGATAAAAAATGAACACATAACCTACTTGATTTAATTGGCAAACATCCAATCATTTCAATTCCTTTATTCATAGATTAATACTATTAAGTGAATTCAACTGCGTAAGCTCCTAGCATGCCTATCACAAGGACATATTCGTTATCTATAAATTCAGCGCATTTTCCATGCGCACTACATGCATCCGTGTATATGGTTAGTAAAATTCATGTAGGAGAGTCACCTGCTACACGTACAGACAATATTGAAAAATAAGGCTGTACTTCTTTATATAACATAAAAGGAGGGTACTGTTTATGTCTTGTGAAAAATATTATCATCTATGTAAAAAGAACGTAGGTGCTGAAGTCGAAATAAGAGACCACCACGGGAAAGTTTATGTTGGTGCAATCGAAAGGTTTGACCGAGATCGTGTATATCTGCGACCTGTTGGACCGACACATGGACACGGACATGGGATGCACTTTTTTGCAGCCGCAGCATTAATAGCTATTTCATTTGCATCCATCGCATTTTTTCGCTTTAGACGAAGACCTTTTTATTAATATTTTTAAAAAACCGAAGTCTGCTAGAATGCATGGACACATATTAGAGCATCATCGCCATAGCTTTGAAACCATCTGTGAAAATCTTATTAGAAAAGTGTTCCATATGTGATCGTACATTAGCACTATTGTGTGTCTAGCTATATTTTAAGATAGCAATCCGTCGGGTTTACAGAAAATAAAGGAAGTGCACGTCAAATGCAAGAAAGTGAATTTCATTTAAAGTCAATACAAACGAAAAACTTAATCTTTAGAGAGCTAACCGTCGAGGACACGGAAGACATTTACACACTGTATTCCGATTCTGAAGTGCTACAGCTCGATAATCGAGAACCTATTAAATATATATCGGAAGCAGAAAGTTTAATACGGACTTTTCAACAGGCGAACTTGAGCTATCACTCTATCAACTGGGGTACTGAATTAAAAAGTACAAACAAAATTATTGGGACGTGTGGCTTCAAACGTTGGGATCGAATTTCCCATCATTCCGAAATAGGTGGAAATATCTCAAGCCTATACTGGGGAAATCATTACGGGACGGAGATGCTACATTTTTTGCTTAATTACGGATTTAATAAAATGGATCTAAACAAAATTTATGCGTGTACAAATAGAAAGAATACGCGTGTGCGGGCATTATTAGAGAAGTTTAACTTTAAGACAGATGGGAGGCTACGCGATCATCAACTCGTAAATAATTTATACGAAGATGTACTTCTGTTTTCTAAGTTGAAAAATGAACACACTGTGCCATAATAACTTGAACCGCTTATCAAAAATAATCACCTAATCTAAAGAATAAAAGACCCACAAAAAAACGCCTTTTAAGAATGTTGCTCGTAGTGATGAATAAGTTTTTAAAAATTGGCATAGTCGTGAGTTTCGCGGCTATGCCTTTTGTCTTGCTTTCTAACTCCGTTAATTTCCACTTCAGGTGGACGCTTTCCGCGGGCATGGCCTCAACTCTTATTTTTCCACTAACGTGTCACAATAAGGATTTTCGGACTCATGCTATTCCCGCAGGAGTCGCCACCTTACGCTCCAATCAACTAGGTTACAGCTACACATTTGGGATATTGTTAATTGCTCCAATACAATTGTAATAAATTTTAATACGTTGTTCTTGTTTACCGTTTACTTTTTCAGCTTGATAAACGATAATCTTATCGACAAACTCTCTGATTAATTCAGGGCTGATTGTACTGATTTCAGTATGTCTTTTTACTAATTGTAGAAAATGATTTGTGTTCATGATGTTCTCACGTGCTTTATTTAGTTGAAGGCTAATTGTCAATACTTTTTCTTTTAAAGCTTTCTGCTCGGCTTCATACCCTGCAGACATTTTACGGAAACGATCATCGGAAATTTTCCCGAATACATTGTCTTCATAAAGCTTTTCAATAATCGTATCAAGAGATTGAATTCTAGCTCTTGCTTCCTCATATTCTTTCTTATCTTTTCTCTGCTTTTGTGACAAGTCATGTTCGAATTGCTGAAGGACAACTTGTGTGAATTCTTCTTCATGGTTTCTCGCAAAAGCTGTAATTCGTTTTAAATCTTCAAGAAGAAGTTCTTCTACTACTTGATTTCGAATCCGATGTGAACTACACATACCTTTTTGTTTTCGGTAAGTCGCACAAACGAAATATTCCAAGTGCTTAGGTATTCTTTTGCTTCGAACTTGATAAAGTTTAGCACCGCAATCTTCACAAAACATCATGCCAGACAAGACGCTCATTGGGCCGAATTTTGTTGGTCTACGTCTTCCTTCTCGTATCTTTTGAACAATCTGCCACGATTCTTCATCAATGATTGCTTCATGGGTGTTTTTAAACACTGCCCACTCTTCAGGATCATTCCATATTTTTTTATTCGTTTTGTAGGATTGCTTACGAGTTTTAAAGTTGACTGTATGTCCAAGATATTCCTTTCTTTCTAATATATTGGCAACTGACCGCCCTTGCCATGCGTAAGGGATGCTAGGCGCACGTGCGGCAATATTAACACCTTTATTTCTCATGTGGACACTTGGCACAGTGATTTTCTTTTCTGTTAATTCCCTCGCAATTTGTGTTGGACCAAGTCCAGATATACACATGTTAAAAATCATTCGAACAATTTCCGCTGCTTCTTCATCGACAATCCATTTTGAATTATCATCTGGATGCTTTAAATACCCGTAAGGTGCTGTTGTCGATAAAGGTTTTCCAGATTGTCCTTTCGATTGAAAACTTGCTCGAATCTTCTTACTTGTATCTTTTGCATACCATTCATTGATGATGTTTAAGAACGGTGTGAAATCACTGTCTTGCTGATTGGCACTGTCGATGCCATTATTAATGGCAATAAATCTCACATCAGCTTCAGGAAAGACAATTTCTGTATAATAACCAACTTTCAAATAATCTCGTCCGAAGCGTGACATATCTTTAATAATGACGGTATCAACTACACCTGCTTGTACATCGGCAATCATCCGATTAAAGTCTGGGCGGTCAAAGGTTGTTCCGCTAAAGCCATCATCGACATAAAATTGTGTTGGATAAAAACCATTATCTTCCGCATATTTCTGCAAGATAGCTTTTTGATTCACAATACTATTTGAATCACCCGAAAGTTCATCATCTCTTGATAATCTACAATAAAGTGCTGTTACCTTTTCTGAATCAGTACGAATCGCTGAATAATGATTAATTGGTTGTTCCATCATGGACTGTCTAAACATATTTACCTTCCTTTCCGACAGTCTTCAAGCGGTTTCGTACTGTGTATATTACCGTACTAACTTGAAGAAGTCGACTTATTCTCGCTATGATTAACACAATATAAAGCTTGATGTGACGATTGTTTTGCATCATTTTCTATTCGCCTTTTTAGCTTTTGATAAACCGTTTCTTGTGCTGTTTTACTTTCTTTCACTTCTATTAAATAGGTGATTTTATCAATCTGCCTTTCTATGAATCTCATCGAAGTATTCTCTGACATAAAACTGCTCCTTCCTGAGCGCAGATTTGCGCTGAGTAAATCCATGTCACTCAGCCCAATTTAGGGCTTAGCGGAGATGAATGCACTGACCCCAAAAGTGGAGTCAGTGGTTTCACTTATTTTACCTGTAGTACTTGAATGGCATCTGGATGAATCAATTGTCCGTCTACTCGTTCATGTGCTAGATAGCCAATTTCATTTGTTCGACTATATAATTCCGTTAACATTTTTATAGCGATTGATTGACGTTCAATGACCCAAAAGTAGGCTAAGTCACCAAACAAAATGGCTTTCTTTCCTGATTCTACCGCTGGCATATAGGCTGAAATGTGAACAGGCTTACCGAAGATTGTGTTATTTGTATCATTGAAAATAGGAAGTCCATTTTCATCTTTTAACTTGCGCAAGTGCATGGCTGTTTCATCACTCATCATAAACACAGAGTTTTTACGATAGTGTACATCTACACTAAAATATAAATCGACTAGATCGTCATAACTAATTGCTCCAGCTTCACTAGTTGTCACAGTAGCACCCTTCTGCAGGAGACCTTGCGGTTCTGTCTGCCCATTCCCATTTAAGAATTTATCTTCTTCTGCACGTCCGAACCGTTTGGCATAATCTTTACATAAATACTTTTCTAAATCGAATTGTGTATCTAGAATAAATGACTTTTTTAATCTTGACATACTAGCAATTTTAAAAGTATTGATTTTAAAGGCTTGAATCGTGTCATTGCTTTCTGAAATGCTTTCACCCACAGCGACAATTTCTGCTACACCTGTTGAAGTGACTGCATGAATCACACCATCTGGACTTTCTGTTTGAATAACTGTTCCTAATTTACGAAAGATATTTTCTTCTTTAATCGTTTCATTGACTTGTTTTAATGATTGTACAGGTAAAGCTGAACTACCATTGTCAGTGATAGATGCCAACACACTTCGGTCGTATTCTTTTCCTTTCATAGCATTCCAAAAATTTGTGTATATTTCATTTTCTAATTTAAACATAATTGTTTTCCTCCTAATGATTTTAATTAAAAGGGATATACGCAGATGAATATCCCTTTATGGAAGGCTGTCGTATTGACCGACAGCCTATATACCTTGTTTGAAATCGCGACTTTTTGCGTGACGCTCCCCGCCCGTTGTCCAAGTAAAAGACACTAGAGGTTCTTATCCCCCTAGGGGTCACACAAAACTTCGTTTAGAAAGGGTGTCCACAAAAAGTGGTTACCCTTTACGGTTTTAAGTGACAGATGATACATTGAAACACTTGTGTTCTTGCATTGTTAAAGGCAGAGTGCTTTCTAATAAGAAATGCTCGGCACTTCGGACAGTGTATGAGCAATTCTTTTAATGCCTGATTGTCTTTTCGTGTATGCACTGCGATTCCATTCGTATCAGTCGTCATATAGTAATCACAGTTTGTTTCTTCTAAGACTCGTAAACTGTTCCCGCTGAAAGGGCGGGCTGTATAGAAGTCATGTTCGTTCTTGTAAAGTGCGTACGTTCCAAGCATGACAAAACTCCTTTCTCAAATAAACACAGGGTTTTATAATATTGGGGAGATATGTGGCAAGGGTTTAAGTTAATTCTCTATAGGAACTTCTATATAAGAAACTAACAATAATGCTTGCCACATCCTGCCCACTCTTTCAATTTTGATTTGGGGTGGTATGTGGCAGGATTTTAAGCTAATTCTCTATAAGACTATCTATATAGGAAACTAACGATAATGCTTGCCACAAGCTGCCCAGTAAATTTACCTTAAAAATTCTTGTCCTTCTTTTAAGGTATAGCCTAAAAATAATGTGGTTTTCTCACCACCTGCACGAGGCCTTTTTCGTACTACTTGTCCAGCATTTGATAAAGCACTATTAAAGTTTCGAGCATTCTCAACGTAATATCCGTTGGCATAACACCAACTTTGATAGGCTTCATAAAGTGCAGCAGTTCGTTCCTCACCATTAACATCTTCTGTTAGCTCTTCTTCGATAAACAAGCCGATTTTATCGTTTTCACGATGATAGGCTAAAGTTGCATCTTGTACCGAAGTTGGTACATCAAAGCCTGTTTCTTGTAATTTCTGATAACCTTCAATCGCCCAGTTCAAGATGCCACTTAAGTTTTCCGCTTTAGAGAAGGTTGATTTTAAATGCTTATCTTGTTCCCATGCTTCAAAGTGACGTTCAAAAGGAATAATTTTCACACGTCCACTGGTGAGTAAGGTTAAATCCGTCACATGCGGTAAATGGTTGGTGTTAATGAATAGTTTGAACTGTGGTTTAAATTCAAAACTATTCTCATGCAAGAATCTTGCATTAATCGTGTCATTCCCAGTCAGCGTTTTAAGCAGGGCAGCACTTAAGGTTAACTTCTTATCTGGCTCACTTATATTTACAAAACGTGAACCAGCTAGTCTTGCAACATCTTCAGATGGTGCGGAACTGCTACTATTGATTTTCATGCCAATTGTTTCAGGTCGACTTGTTTTTCCGTAATCACCACATATCTTAAGGAAAGTTTCCATCGATGTTCCTTTTCCGTTACGAGTCGTTGCACCAAATAAAATAAACATCGTTTCATAGCGGGTATCACCTGTTAGGGCATAGCCGAGACACTTCTGAAAAAATGTTGCTTTTTCTACATCATCACTCATTACCTCATGAACGAATTGTTCCCACCGCTCACATCTTGCGAGTGGATCATAATGCACCCCCGCAACTTTTGTAATAAAATCTTCCGAACAGTGCGGGTGAAAAGTGTTCGCCCGTAAATTTAACGTGCCATTTTTACAGTTGAGTAAATATTTATTTGTATCAAAAGCGCTCATCGATATGGGATGTACATCTTGTGCGTCACGAAGAATGATTTCTCTATTTCTTCTAACTTGCCATTTCTTCGCAAAATCGATATATGTTTTACGAATGTTTTCATCTTCAATCGAGAGTGCATAATACATGAGTTGATTAGCAAGTTGTTTACAGAGCTGCATGACCTTCAGATTCCCTGTATCACTTTCCCAAGCTTGTCCGTTGTATACGAACCATTTCTTCCGCTCAGGAATATAGCGGGCAAGTGACTTATAATAATCAGCAAATAAGTTACTATTCCCAATATCCGTACAAGCGTAATGATTATTTTTAAATGGTTGCATGGCTTGTATTCGTTCAAGGTCATCATCTGAAAAATCATCTTGTGCTGAACTAATGCCATAGGGCTTATAGGTCGTAAACACATTTCGTCTTGCAGTTTCTAAGGTGATTTGACCGTATGTTGTACCACTTTGTTTACGATCCCATTTATCCCGCATTAACCCACTTTGACGAAATAGCCTGTCCATCTGCGCAATATCCCGTCCACTCCAAAAAGCTAAAATACTCGCAAGTGCTAAATCCGCTTCACTTCGTGATTCATAACTTGGAATATCACCATTCCACAGCTTTTTAAATTTCTCATGGTTTACTGACTTACTTGCTTTTTCAATCACCGATTCATCGGATAAATACGATACCCCTTTATCTACATCATTCTGCGTTACAGTAGACGGACGCTTCATAGAGACTTCTAAGAACTGTGGTAATGTACCCGTCATATCTTCCAATTTCCCATCTTGGAATACATCACCTGTTAGGGTGAGGAAATGATTCGTTACACCTGCGATATAGACTTCAATATTTAATTTTCGATTGTTGATATAGTAAACATCTGTATCGTAATCAACATTTCTTGCTTTAAAGTAAATATGAAGTCCGCTTCCAGATGGACTTTTCTCGATATAACAGTTTGGAAAATAAGCAATCACATTTTGCGCAATTTCGTTTAGTTCTCCCGCTTCATCCACACAATCATCTAAATCAATGGCACAAATGTCATGGCTGACGATAAATCCTACGCCAGTGTAGTTATGCACAACATTTACCGCTTCATCATAAGAAGAAAAAGTGCTTAAATCATTTGGTCTGGCACGACTACCTGTCCTAGCGTTATACGGAACTTTTGTTTTCTTCCCATTTCGTTTTTCTTCCTTCCAGCAGCAAAATATATCATGTTCTTTCATTTCCGCTGGAATATTTTCAATGTCACTCACAGAAAACACACACCTCCTTTGCCTGTAAATTTTTAAAGCTATTCAGTTGTCAAGGAACGATGAGAGGAATTTTCTATCTGTGCATTTGTGTGATGTGCTTTTCACTTATGAATTTTTCGACAAATTTCACAGTTGTAAATATGACCCTCACCTATATGCGAAGATTTCGATTGATTCGAACCCCTTTTTTCAAAAAAAGAAAATCAGCTCTATTTGAACTGACAAAAATAGTCGAATGTTATAGTTTTAAGTGACCACTTCACGTCTTCGTGATATGATAATAGATAGGTAGAAAGAAGTCGTTCAAGATAAGGAGGAATTGAAATGGCTGTACGTTATGAAAAATTATTTCACTTATTAGATGAACGGAAAATTACAACAAGAGAATTGGAAAAGCTAGCTGGATACTCAGGTAATATCACAACCCGCATGAGGAGAAATGAATACATTTCATTAGAGAGTATTGAAAAAATATGCATGACATTAGGCTGTTGTGTCGACGACATTATTGATTTCACTAATGAAAATTAGAGATTAAAAAGGAGCATTCCTATGGAAAGTAATATAAAACTGAAAATCTTTGATGAAGATTTAACAGCCTATGGCAAACAAGTATTAAGTATCCTGTTAAAAGACAGAACAACAGGAAAAAATATAATTTGGGCAACAAATGACTATATTTCGCTAGGGAACATATATAAGGCAGAAAATGAGATTAGTATAAATATCATTAATGGTAATAAAGAGAAGTTTATTAGACCACGAATAACAAAATCATTTGAAAAACAAAATAATAGAACAAGGGATAAAGCAGAAGTATTTACACCTTCATGGGTATGTAACCAGCAGAATAATTTGATAGATGAACAATGGTTCGGTAGAAAAGATGTTTTTAACAAATCTAAAGAAAATGGTTGGATTACAAAAAAGAAAAAAATTGAATTTCCGAATACTAAAAATAAAACTTGGTGCGATTATATAGATGCTAGAAGAATGGAGGTAGCCTGCGGGGAGGCACCATACTTAGTTAGTCGTTACGATACTGTTACTGGAAATAGTATTGATATAGCATCAAGAATAGGCTTTTTAGATAGAAAAATGAGAGTAATAAATGAAAATGTTGATGATGAAACCGAATGGCTTAAATGGACAGAAAGAGCTTTCCAGAGTGTTTATGGATTTGAATTCCAGGGAGATAATTTACTTCTAGCAAGAGAAAACCTGGTGTTTACTTTTATAGAAAATATTAAATTTAAATTAAACAGGGAGCCTAAAATAAACGAACTAAAGAAAATTGCTACAATAATTTCTTGGAATTTATGGCAAATGGACGGCTTAACATACTCTACTCCTCTTTCAGCAAATATAAAGGAAACCCATCAAATGAGTTTTTTTGATGATATTGATGACTTTAATGATAAGCCGATTAAAAAATACTGCAAAATTAAAAACTGGCGTTCAAATAAAATTTTAGAATATCGTTCTTTATTGGAGGGAAAAAATTAT